>JAFMFC010000063.1 GCA_017856375.1 Ilumatobacteraceae bacterium
ATTCGAACCCTGTCCCGCACACCAGCCTTCACGAATTCGATCTTCAGGTTCTCAAAGGATGCCGACTCACCCTGCAACATAACTGCTGATTTACGAGCGTTTCCGACACGCGGGCGAGCCCCGATTTGCACCCTGTTGGGATCGAGAAACCGAGATCCGACCGAGGCAGTGTTTTCCCGTTGCGCATAGGGCAACACGTTCTTCGTGTCCATCAAATAGGTCAGGATTCCCGAAGCACCGAAATTCGCCGCATAACCAGTCTTGCGGTGGGATTCGACGACAATTGCGCGGGACTCACTGAGTGGAACGATCACCGTCCTGAATCCACTATTCGCCAACTGGAGTGGCACCAAGTCAAGCTCGACGACTGTACGAGCCGCGATCTCCGAGAGGGGAACACACGCAACCTGATCATCTCGCATCCAACCGGCGAGGAATTGATTCCATGCACTCATCACAAAATTCGTGTAGTCCTCTGACTCAAGGGTGAACGATTCAACGGGGTTGTGGCCCTCAATACCGATTTGATGCAGCAGATCGTGCGCCCATAGCGCCCAGAGAGTCGGCTTGTATCCGTACTGAGGCATCTGGGAAACCGTTCCTGAGCCTTTGACTTGCATGATGACCCCTTCAGGGGTGGCGACATCTTTTCCACCGAACTGCGGAAGTATGCCCTGAAAAGGGTCTCGGTTTGGCTCGGACTTCGTCAATGAGTCTGGAAGGTAAACGAACATCTCGTCGATCCCCGCGAAACTCACGTCGGGATCAGCTGCCGAGATCACATCCGCAGTGATTCGGTTGTGAGTCAACGGCTGAAAACCCACTACCCCATAGTCAGCAGCAGCGAGCGGCAAGCGGTGCCACTTGGCAGGAAATTGCCAATTCGCGCTCAGTCTGCCGTTTGATTGGAACGCCAGCCATTGGTCGAACTTGCGTATTTCATCCTTCAACTTGGTGATCTCGGATGCTGCGCCAGGGAAATTGGGGAAGTCCGCTGCCACGAGAACCAGATTGAGTTTTCCACTTGCCTTCGAACGAGATTGGTTGAGAGGAAATCCGAGAGACCTTGGCATGTCCACCAATGACGGATCTCGTCGGTCCGGCAGACGGCAAGAATCCAGACTGGCCGGAGATGCCGTCAACATCACAGCCGGGGACGGGGTGGCTGTCTTGCTTTGGGCGACCCAGACTCGCTTCTTTCCTACCTGACGACAGACAAGAGTGGACCCTGACACACGTCGAGACTGTCCAATCTTCGAGCATGTCGCTGATTCGACATGGGTTTGGGCTGAGACGGTCGAAGGGACGCTCAGGAGCAATAGCACCGGGAGGACCAAGGCGAAAGGCCGAGAACTGGTTCGATTCAGTGTTGACATGGCCCGATACTACGCATTGCGCGGTTGTACTGCGAATGCCCCTCGCTATCTCAGTTTCGCGAAATAGCCACGGTGTCGTAGTCGCTTGTCTTGGTGAATGTGACCGTGACGCCGCGATACGTGACTGAATCGCCAACCTGCAGAAGATCGAACTTTCTCGTCATCCCGGGGGGAACCAAATTGTCCGCCCATCGATCCCCCAAGTCAGTGTCCGTATAACCCGAGCTTCCCGCATAACGATTGGTGTCCTTCGTCGTGTCCACCCAGTACACCGAAACACCACCGATTCCTTTACCCATACGCGCACCCCAACCTTCGGCACGATGGGATTCGATGACGATTCCATTCGTCGGCGAAATCGGCACGATTGCCCCACGTGGTCCTCGCTCGAACTTCTCCAAGGCAATCAACGTCACGTCGGCGCTCCGAGTGGACATCGGCATGCAGTACAACTCGTCCGAGTCAAGCCACCCAGAGAGAAAGGAGTCCCACACGTTAAGAACTACGGACGAACCGTTCTGGTTGTCCATGATGCTGATGTCGGATCTGGGGGTGTGGCCGGCGAGACCCATGGGATGACCCCATTCATGCACCCAAAAACTCCAGAGCTCGAAGTTGCGTTGGTAGAAGTACTCACTGCCACCGAAGAGATTGCGCACGATGCCCTCCGCCGAAGGCAGCGAATTGTTCGCATGGCCCACATCAGGCGAGCCGAGCCTTATCGTCCGCGGAAAGAGCACGAATACGAAGCTCGAGTCGGTGTAGTCGACTACGGGATCAGAAATCGAGATCATCTCCGAAGCAATTTCTCGAAACTTGGCGTTGTTCCCCTTTTCGAAGCCGTAACTCGCCACAGGACGCGACATCCGGAACCACTGTTTGGGAAATTGCCAATTGAAAGACAGTTGCCCCTTCGAGGTGAACTCGAACCAACGATTGAATTCGGCAATCTGTGAATCGGCCGCGGAGAGTTCAGCGACCGTTCCCAGAGCATCGGGAAACTCGATGGCGATCAACTGCACGTTTGCTCGGCCCTTGGTGGGAAGCATCGGCGTGCCGTATTGATCGCCCCGGGGAAACCCGACATTCCAAGGCTGATAGGAGACCGTGCGCGCCTCCCTCAACCGACACGGTTCGAGATCACTGCCTCCCGCCGTGATCGACGGCCGAGACGCTGTCGTCTTGGCTGTCGTCTTGGCAGAAGTCTTGATCGACTTCTTGCGCCACGACAGCTTGCGACCGTTCTTGACGCATTCAAAACTCACTCCCCGAACACTTCGGGTTGTGCCCACTCGCGAGCACTTGGTTCCACCAATCCCCTGCGCCAACGATTCGGACGTGACGAACATCCCGCCTGCCAGCGTGAGAGCAAGGACGAGGCGAAGTGGCCGCGAAATCATCTCAGCGTCTCACCACGCACGCGGTGCCCATGCCTTGGCGGTCGCGGAATGCTTCGGTATCGGTAGGACACGTCATGTCGAAGCCGATTAATTGCTGCACGACGGCGTCGTGAGGTTCGGTACATGGCACTTCAACAGCGGCTTGCGTCGCGTCGATCACTACGCATGACCCTCCACTGAGGAGTCCATCCGGCCCGGTAGGGCCAGCAGGTTGTGACACGGCATTGAGTACGAGCACTCCAGCGGCACCAACAGCGATCAAACCAAGCACGAGTCGCCACGGAAAACGCGCTCGTTCGAAGGAAACTTGCGGCACGACAATCCGCTGCTCGGGTGCAGGAACTGATGTCGTGGATGTCAGCGAGCGGTCATACAGCGCACGTCGACCTGGTTGCGACAACACATTCCATGCCTCGTTGATTGCCGCCACCTCGGTAGTGGATGCCGTTGATCCACTCGAGTCGGGGTGCGCCTGGCGAATCTTTTGCCGGTAGGCGGCCTTGATCACCTCGACACTCGAATTTGCCGCCACCCCGAGCACCTCGTAGTGGGTGCGCTTTGCCTGTGTCATATTCAGGCGCGAGCGAGCTTGCGCTGTTTGCGTCCACTCCCCTTGCGTTTGCCAGAGAAGTTGCCAATCGCGAGAATCGCGACGCTGGCAAACAGCACGATCGAGGCAAGGACGTTGATCTGCGGCGAGATCTCTACTCGTGAAGCACCGTAGATGTAGATCGGGAACGTCTGCTCCGAGCCCGAGTTGAAGAAGGTGATAATGAAGTCGTCGATTGACAGCGCGAATGCCAGCAGGGACGCCGCGAGGATTCCTGGCAGGATCAGCGGGAAGGTGATCTTCCAGAACGTCCGCATCGGCGAAGCTCCAAGGTCCTGAGCCGCGTGCTCGAGGGTCCAGTCGAAACCTCGGATTCGCGCGCGCACGGTGAGCGCCACGAAGCTCACTTGGAACATCACGTGTGCGATCACGATGGTGACGAGACCGAAGTCGACGAAGTTCTGACCCAAGAAAAGCGTGGCAAGGGACGAACCCAAGACAATTTCAGGTGCGGTCAGCGGCAACACGAGGAAGAAGTTGAAGCCGTTGTGACCCTTGAACGAATAACGGGCGAGCGCAATGGCCATCAATGAGCCGAGGAACGTGGCGATCAGCGTAGAAATCGCCGCGATCTCGAGACTTCGTGTGAAAGCGTCGGTGAGTCCGGGGTCGGAAAACGGCTTCAGCCAGTTGTCCCAGGTGAACTCCTGCCAAATCAGGTTGAACTTGCCTCGCGGTTTGTTGAAGCTGAATGCCACGATGAAAATGATCGGCACGAAGAGATAGACGAGAGCCACGCCTGCCAACACATTGAGCAACTGCTTCCCCACCTTGGTACGCGAGCGAATCATGCGAGATCCTCGGTGCCAAAGAGTCTTGTGTACAACAACACCAGCGCAGCAATGCTCACCATCAACACCGCGGCCATTGCCGATGCAACCGGGTAGTTGTTCTGACGAAGGAACTGGTCTTGGATCGAGTTGCCGATCATCGTGGTGTTCGGATTGCCGAGGAATTGGGCGTTGACGAAGTCACCTGCTGCAGGAATGAATGTCAACAGCGTTCCGGCAAATACCCCTGGCATCGACAAGGGGAAAACCACCTTGCGGAACGCAGCCGAGTTCGTCGAATACAAATCGTTTGCCGCATTCACCAGCCCAATGTCGATCTTCTCCAGACTCACGTAGATGGGCAGGAGCATGAACGGCAAGAAGTTGTAGGTGAGCCCACCAATCACTGCGGCCGGCGTGTTGAGCAACCGTCCGTTATCCATGATCTGCAATGCCTCAAGCACGGGCACGAGACCCAGCCCCTTGACGAACGAGACCACTACCCCCTCATCGGAAAGGATCGTCGACCAGGCGATCGTGCGGATCAGGTAGCTCGTGAAGAACGGCACGACTACAAGGCCGAGGAGTACGTTCTTGTACTTGCCGCCACGAAATGCAATGACATATGCCAGTGGATAGCCGATGAGAATCGTGAGAACCGTGGCGATACCCGCATAAAGGAATGCGCGAGAGAACTGGCCGCCAAACTCAGTGAAGGCCGTCTGATAATTCTCGAATGCCCACGAGAAGTTGTAATTGATGTCGAAGCGACTCTCTTTGGTGGACAAGGAAATACGCAGCAAAGACCACAGCGGGGCCAGGAAGAACAATCCAAGCCACAACATGCCCGGCTTTAGCAACCCGTATGGCGCAAGAAGCCGGCGAGCCTCGGTGCCACCTCGCCACGCAAGAACGATGACACCGACGATCACAGCGAGCAGCACCAGGACGACCACCGAGGTCAACGGCCCGGACACCCACTTGCCCCCAATCGCCACCAAACACGCGGTGGCAATCAACAATGCGGCGAGACCAACTCGATCCGCCGAAGATCCGAGACGCGACCGTTGAGCCGGTGCCTCCACCAGACTCATCGGTCGCACCGCGCGATCACTTCGTTATCTCACCCGAACGATCAGGCGCCGGTGATGGCGGAGAACGCCTCGTCGAACTTGGCCTCTTCCTCGTCGCTCAACTGAGCGAAGGCACGGAGGCGGCTGCTCGTGGCTTCATCCGGGAACACGAGCGGATTCTCGGCGAGATCAGGATCGCTTGCCGCGATGATTTCACGCACACCCTTGACCGGCGAGACGTACATGTTGTACGTCGTGAGCTGAGCAGCCTGCTCCGGGTCGTAGACGAAATTCATCCACGCAGCGGCATTCGCGATGTTCTTCGCTCCCTTCGGAATCACCATCACGTCGGCCCAGCGCGTACCACCCTCCTCGGGAATTACGAACTTCACCGCTTCACTCTCGGTCTCCAACTGGAAGAGGTCGCCCGACCAACCGATGCATGCAGCGAAGTTGCCCGCCAGGAGATCATCGGTGTAGTCGTTACCGGTGAACGCACGAATCTGTCCATCTGCCTTGGCCTTCTCCAGCTTCTCGAATGCGGGAGCAGCTTCTTCGAAGGTGCTGATCGTCGAGGGGTCGATGCCTTCGCCCATCAGGATGAGACCGATCGTGTCGCGCATCTCCGACAACATGCCGATCTTGCCCTTGAACGCCGGATCGAACAGGTCGGCCACGCTCTTGATCTCGCGGCCCGCAGCATCGCTGTTGTAGGCGATGCCAGCCATACCGGCCTGCCACGGGAGGCTGTACTCACCGGTCGGATCCCACGTCGGGTTTTTGAAACCGTCATCTAGGTTGGCAACGTTCGGGATGTCAGCAAGCGGCAACTTTTCCGTCCAACCGAGATTGATCAGACGACCTGCCATCCATGAAGTCGGCGCGATGATGTCTGGGTCGATCGTCTTGCCGGCACCGAGCACCGGTTGAATCTTGGCGAAGTATTCGTTGTTGTCGTTGTACGCCTCGGTGTACTTCATCGTCAGCCCTGTGGCCTCCGCGAAGCGATCGATTGTGCCGATTGTCTCGCCTTCCGTCGGGTCGATGTACAGCGGCCAGTTCTCGAAGAACACGTCGTAAGCATCTCCTCCACCACCGCCACATGCGGCAAGCAGAGCCGGCAACGACAATCCGGCAGCGCCGAGGGCTCCGGACCGGGCCAAGAACTGGCGACGGGTCATTCCCGAGCGAACGATTAGTGGCTTGCGATTCATAGTTCCTCCTCGAATTGCCTTGGTTTCGTTGATCTTAGAGTGCTGCTTCGATCTGATCGACGTTGGTGGTGGTGGAGCCACTCACCTCCGGCCATCCTGCGAGCAGATATCCCGCCTGCGGCTGCCAGTTGATCGTGACGCTGTCGCCCACCACCTTGTGTGCCACGTGCGCGTCCGAGTCGGTGAGGCACACCACTTCAGTGCCGTCAGTCAAGCGCACCACCAAACGATCAGTCGCCCCTTCGTACACACGGTCGGTGAGGGTGCCACCCAGCGACAGGCCGTCACCTCGAGATCCCGCAACGGGATTGAGTGCCTCGGGACGAAGCATCAGTGAGACTTTCTCGCCCGTCGAAAATGTCGAGCCGTGATGCTGCACCTTCACCTTCGCACCCGACTTCAAGGCAACTACGTATTCGGTGCCCGAAGACGACTCGACCGTTCCCGCCAACAGGTTCGCTGAGCCGATGAACCCCGCCACAAACAGCGACGACGGGTTGCGGTAGATCTCCTCTGGCGTACCGATTTGCTCCACATGTCCTGCGCTCATGACGGCAATGCGATCACTCATGGTGAGCGCCTCGTGCTGATCATGCGTAACGAAGATGAAGCTGATCTCCACCTCTCGCTGGATTCGCTTCAGTTCAATCTGCATCGCTTCGCGCAACTTGAGATCGAG
The DNA here is from genome assembly GCA_017856375.1 of Ilumatobacteraceae bacterium. Taxonomy (GTDB): domain Bacteria; phylum Actinomycetota; class Acidimicrobiia; order Acidimicrobiales; family Ilumatobacteraceae; genus UBA3006. The sequence continues at coordinate 7,123 of JAFMFC010000063.1, forward strand.
GGCAGCAAGCGGTTCGTCGAGCAAGAGCGCGCTCGGATAGTTGACGAGTGCGCGAGCAAGAGCGACTCGCTGTTGTTGACCACCGGAGAGTTGCGAGGGCTTGCGTTGCGCGAAGTCGGCAAGGCGCACGATCTCGAGCATCTCCATCACGTCTTTGCGAACCTGTGACTCGTCTTTTTTCTTCGAACGAGGACCGAACGCGACATTGTCGAACACCGACATGTGCGGGAACAATGCGTACTGCTGGAATACGGTGTTCACATTGCGCCTATACGGCGGAACATCGGAGACATCGGCTCCATCCAGCAACACCTTGCCGGTCGTCGGCTGTTCGAAGCCGGCAATCATCTTCAATGTGGTGGTCTTGCCACACCCCGAAGGGCCGAGCATGGCGAAGAATTCACCATGTCCAATCGAAAACGATGTCTCGTGCAAGGCAACGAAGTCTCCGTAGCGCTTGGAGACTCCTTCGAGCTTGATTACTTCCTGCATGTCCCCCAAATCCCCCGGCCGAATTCGCTAGCCGAGACCGATCATCACGTGCTTGATGCGCGTGTAGTCATCGAGAGCGTAGAGCGAAAGATCCTTGCCGTAACCCGACTTCTTGTATCCACCGTGCGGCATCTCGGCGACCATCGGGATGTGCGTGTTCACCCAGACGCATCCAAAGTCGAGATTCTTGGTCATCCGCATCGCACGACCGAGGTCGCGAGTCCATACCGACGACGCGAGTGCGAACTGCACGCCATTGGCCCACTTCAGCGCCTCTTCCTCGTCGCTGAACTTTTGCACCGTGATCACCGGTCCAAAGATTTCATCCTGGATCATCTCGTCCTGCTGCTTCAGATCGGCAACGACGGTTGGCTCGAAGAAGTAGCCGTCGCTACCCACTTGGTTGCCACCGGTGACCACCTTGGCGTGCTTCGGAACGCGATCAATGAACCCGCGCACCTTGCCCAAATGACCGAAGTTGTTGAGTGGCCCGTACAACACGTCCTCGTTGGGCTTACCCGTCTTCGTCTTCTTGGCACGCTCGGCCAATGCTTCGACAAAGTCGCCGTACACCTTCGGGCCAACAATGACTCGCGTAGCGGCCGTGCAGTCCTGACCGGCGTTGAAGTAGCCAGTCATTGAAATCGTGTCTGCAGCCAGTTCAAGATCGGCATCGTCGAACACGATCACTGGTGCCTTGCCGCCCAATTCCAGGTGCACGC
>JAFMFC010000064.1 GCA_017856375.1 Ilumatobacteraceae bacterium
GTGGAAGGTGGGCGCAGCGCTAGCGGCCGGCAACTCTGTCGTGCTGAAGCCAGCAGAGCAGTCGCCATTGTCGGCACTTCTGTTCGCCGAACTCGGCGCGCAGGCCGGGTTGCCCGACGGCGTATTGAATGTGATTCCTGGATTCGGACCAACCGCGGGTGGCGCACTCGGCAAGCACATGGACGTGCAAAAGCTCGCCTTCACCGGTTCAACCGAAGTGGGTAAGTACTTCCTTAAGTACGCGGCGGAGAGCAATGCCAAGGCCGTGTCGCTCGAACTCGGTGGCAAGACCCCGCACGTCGTGTTGTCGGATTGCCCCGATGTCGATGCTGCCGCCTCGGCAATTGCCTGGGGTGTGTTCTACAACGCTGGCCAAACCTGTCACGCGGGTACGCGAGTCCTTGTAGACCAGCGAGTCGAAGACGAGCTTCTCGAAAAAGTTCGCGAAGTGTCCAAGTCGATCATGCCGGGTGACACGTACGACCCGGCAACGGCGATGGGCACCATTGTGGATCGGTCGCAGTTCGATCGTGTGAACGAGTACATCAAGATCGGCCAGCAAGAGGGCGCGGTCATCCACACCGGTGGAAGCCCGGTCGAGCCCGTGAAGGGTGGTGTGTTTATTCCGCCGACCATCTTCCAGAACGTGAAGCCGGGTATGAGGATTGAAAAGGAAGAGATCTTTGGCCCAGTGCTTGCATCGGTGAAGATCACGAGCGAAGAAGAAGCAGTGCGTATTGCCAACGATTCGCAGTACGGACTTGGCGCAGCGCTGTGGACGAGGGATGTGAGCAAAGCCCACAAGATTGCTCGCCGACTGCGTGCAGGCACCGTGTGGGTGAACACGTTCGATCGCAGCAACATCACCACGCCTTTCGGTGGCTTCAAGCAGTCGGGCACGGGCCGCGATCGCTCACTGCATTCGATTGAGGGTTATACCAACCTGAAGACCACCTGGATTCAGCTCTAGAACAACAACCGCACGAGAGTCAATGGGGGACACGATGCGCTACGGATTCATCGGACTTGGTCATATCGGCAAGTACTTGGCAGGCAGCCTCGTGCGCAACGGCTTCGACGTCACGGTCTACGACCTCGATCAGAAGGCGGTTGATGCACTGGTGGCCAAAGGGGCGAAGGGGGCCAAGTCGGTTGCCGAGTTGAGCGCACAAGTCGACACGGTGATCACCTGCTTGCCGTCGCCACAGGTCATCGACAAAGTGGTGGCTGGCCCGGGCGGTGTGATCGAGACGCTTGCCGGACGAACTCCAGCTGGTACGTGGATCGACATGAGCACGAACGATCAGAGTGAGACCTTGCGATTGGGTGAGATTGCTCGTGCGAACGGTGTGAACTCGCTCGAGTCGCCGGTGACGGGAGGCGTGCACAAGGCGGCTCACGGTGACATCACCGTGCTCGTAGGTGGCGAAGAGTCCGTGTTTAAGGCACACGAAAAGGCGCTGAATGCGATGGGCAGCCCCGTGCTCTACATCGGTGAGTTGGGCAAGGCGGCAGTGATCAAGGTGATCACGAACATGCTCGCCTTTATCCACCTCGTGGCGGCGGGTGAAGCATTGATGCTCGCCAAGCGTGGTGGCCTCGATCTGGCCACCGCGTTCGAAGCCATCAAACACTCGTCGGGCAACTCGTTCGTCCATGAGACGGAGAGCCAGGTCATCCTCAATGGTTCGTACAACATCAACTTCACGATGGACTTGGCAATCAAGGACCTCGGCTTCGCGATGGGCTTTGGTCGCGATTTTGGCGTGCCGCTCGATCTGGCGGGAATGACGTACCAGACGTTCATCCGTGCACGGGAGTCCTACGGTGGCGGTGCGTGGTCTTCACAAGTGGTCAAACTGCTTGAGGACTCTGTGGGCACCGACCTTCGAGCCCCGGGTTTTCCGGCTGAGCTTGAGTGAGGCCGTATCATTCGGTGAGTCGATCGTGAATCGGGGTTCCGATTCATCAGGAGGTGGGCGTTGGGAGTGGTGAAGCAGGCGCGACGAGAGCTCGCAGCGGCGTTCCGCTGGGCTGCGCGACTGAATTTGCACGAAGCAACCGCCAACCATTTCAGCGCTGCAGTTTCCGACGATGGTCAGTCGTTCCTGATCAATCCGCGAGGGCGCCACTTTTCCCAGGTTCGTGCCAGTGAGTTGGAGCTGATCGAAACCGCTGATCGCGACAGTGACCCCATCGCTCGCAACGTCGATCCAACGGCGTGGTACCTGCACGCCTACGTGCATCGCCATGTTCCTCGAGCACGTTGCATCCTGCACACGCACATGCCATACACGACTGCTCTTGCCTGTCTGAAGGATTTCGAGTTCCTGATGCTCGATCAAAACGCGTGTCGATTTCATCAGCGGATCGCGTACGACCGCAACTACGCCGGCATGGCGCTCGACCCCGAGGAAGGGGAGCGCGTTGCGTCGTTGCTCAGCGACGACAAGGACATCTTGTTCCTCGGTAATCATGGCGTGATTGTCGTTGGCGCCTCTGTCGCTCAGGCATTCGATGAGCTGTACTACTTGGAGAAGGCAGCACAACTCCAGGTGCTCGCTTTGTCGACTGGTCGAGAATTGTCGCTCGTCGATCATGAGACGGCGTCGCTTGCCTGCAAGCAGTGGCGTGAGTATCCACAATTTGCCGACCTGCACTTCACGGCATTGATGGAGATTCTCGATCAACAAGAACCGGACTATCGAAAGTAAGGAGTATCACCATGGCGACCATTTCGACTGCTGATTTGCATCCACGATTCGTCAAGATCAAGTGGAGCGATGGTCGCATGAGTTCGTTCCACCATGTTTGGCTGCGTGATAACTGTCCGCAGAAGCGACACCCGCAAACAAACCACCGAGTCGACGAGACCTCCGCCATCCCGCTCGATATCGAACCGACGTCGGCAACCGTGGTCGACGGTGCGTTGCAGGTTCTCTGGAGCGATGATCATCAGAGCACCTTCGGCGCCGACTGGTTGGCCGAGCACGACTACTCAAGTGGCATCCGCCGAGAGAAGCCGAAGCCGGTTCTGTGGGACGGAACGTTCACTCCACATGTTCCGCGTATGACCTACGAGCAGTTGTACAACGACACCCAGGCCCGAATCGCGTGGATCCGTGCGTTCCGCGACTATGGCGTCGCGATCATGACTGAAATGCCCACTGCGGAGGGAACCGTCGCAAAAGTGGGCGACGAGCTGGGTCGGGTTCGCGACACCAGCTGGGGACGCGTGTTCGATGTGAAGTCGATTGCCAAGGCGAACTCCGTGGCCTACACCAGCCTCCCGCTCGTTCTCCACACCGACGAGGGGTACCGCGATCCTGCGCCGACCGTTCAATTGCAGCATTTCCTCGTATCCGAATCCACGGGTGGGGATGCGACGCTCGTGGATGGCTTCAAAGTCGCCCATGATCTGAGGGAGCAGGCACCTGAGAAGTTCGACGTGCTGTGCAACACCGAGTTGTACTTTCACTTTGCCGACGTGGACATCGTTCTCGAGAATGATGGTCCGATCATCGAGTTGGATCCCGCGGGCAACATCAAGGCAGTTCGATTCTCCAATCACTCGTGTCAGCCGTTCCTCATCGATGAAGACAAGATGGAGGCGTACTACGACGCCTACTCGACGTTTGGCGCGATGCGTGAAGATCCGCGCTACCGCATCCAGATTCCGATGGGTGCAGGCGAGATGTACATGGTGAACAATCGGCGAGTGATGCACGGTCGCACCGGGTTCACCTCGGGCGGGAACCGCCACCTGCAGTCCTGCTACATCGAACTCGACGAGCTGTACGGCCGCCTCTCCATTCTTGAGCGTGCTGCGCTCGCCACTCACTGAATTCCCCCGAAACCCAAAGAGAAGGAAGCATCACTATGAAGGCTGCAGTCTGCAGAGAATTCGGCAAACCTCTGGTCATCGAGGAGGTGTCGCTTGCAGATGCCGGCCCGGGTGAAGTGAAGGTGAAGTTGGCCGCCACGGCCATCTGCCACAGCGATATTTCGTACGCAGATGGGGCGTGGGGCGGTGACTTGCCAGCCGTTTATGGTCACGAATGCGCGGGCGTGGTGGAATCTGTTGGTCTCGGCGTCACCACGGTGAAAGTGGGCGATCCCGTCGTCGTCACCCTCATTCGTTCATGTGGTCACTGTCATGGTTGCGTGCGCGGCATGCCGGTTACCTGCACCACGCAGTTTCCGCTCGACGCGAAGTCACCGATTACCGACAAGAGTGGGAAGTCACTCGTGCAGAGCATGCGCACGGGCGGTTTCGCCGAGCAGGTGTTGGTGCACGAATCGCAGTGTGTGACTATTCCGGGCAACGTTCCGATGACGAGTGCTTCGTTGCTTGCATGCGGAGTCATCACCGGTTTCGGTGCAGTCACCAATACCGCTCGGGTTCCTGCCGGCAGCCATGTCGTGGTCATCGGCACGGGTGGCGTGGGTTTGAATTCGATCCAGGGTGCACGGGTAAGTGGCGCTCGCACCGTTATCGCTGTCGACATTGCCGACAACAAACTGGAAGCGGCCAAGGGTTTCGGCGCTACACACGGCATCAACTCGAGTAAGGAAAATGTGCTGGAACGAGTGATGCAGCTCACCGATTCGCGCGGTGCCGATTACGTGTTCGTCACCGTCGGTGCCAAGGGAGCGTTTGACTCGTCCTACGCAATGCTTGCCAAGGGGGGATCAACGGTGCTCGTCGGCATGCCCGCATCGGGCGTGATGTCGGAAATCGACCCCGGCACGATGGCTGCGTACAGTCAAAACATTCTCGGCTCGAAGATGGGTTCCGCCCGCATCCAGGTGGATATTCCGAATCTCGTGGATCTGTACCAGCAGAAGCGCGTGAAGTTGGACGAATTGATCACGAAGACGTATCCGCTCGAGCAGATTAATGAAGCCATTGCCGCCGTCAAGCGCGGTGAAGCCCTGCGCAACGTGATCGTGTTCTGACATGAAAGTCGCCGAGATCAAAACCTTCGTGGTGGGCAATCCGCCACCGCGGCACGGCGGCCGTTACTTCATCTTCGTCAAACTCACCACCGACACCGGGGTGAGTGGCATCGGAGAGATCTATACCGCGACGTTCTCACCGCACCTCGTGGCCAAGATGGCGGAGGAAGTGGCAGAGCGTCACATCCTCGGCCAGAGTCCGTTCCACATCGAGCACATGTGGCGCAACGTGTACGGACGTGGTTATGCCCTTCGCCCCGATCTCACCCTCGGCGGAATCGTGAGTGGTCTCGAGATGGCGATGTGGGACATCTGCGGCAAAGAGACGAACAAGCCGGTCTACGAGTTGCTTGGTGGCCGAGTACACGACAAGTTGCGTTGCTACACCTATCTGTATCCGCCTGACGAGCTCGACGTGTATGCAGATCATCCCGTGTACAGCGATCCGCAGGCCGCAGCAGAAGCGGCTGTTGTCGCTGTCGAACGTGGCTTTACGGGCGTCAAGTTCGATCCAGCCGGCCGCTACTCGGTGTACGACGGCAGACAGCCGGCGCTCGAGGCGATCGATCGCTCGGAGAAGATGGTTCGCGCGGTACGCGAAGCCGTCGGCACCCGAGCAGACATTCTCTTTGGCACTCACGGGCAGTTCACCGCGTCGGGCGCCATTCGCTTGGCCAAACGTCTCGAGAAGTACGACCCGCTGTGGTTCGAGGAGCCTGTTCCGCCAGACAGCCCAGAGGAAATCGCCAAAGTTGCACGCGCCACGAGCATTCCGATTTCGGCAGGTGAGCGCCTCACGACCAAGTACGAGTTCCATCGGTTGTTGCAGACGGGTGCCGCATCCATCATCCAGATGAATCTCGGCCGGTGCGGTGGTCTGCTCGAAGCTAAGAAGATTGCGTCGATGTGCGAGGTGTACCACGCACAGATCGCCCCGCACCTCTACTGCGGGCCAATTGTCGGCGCCGCCAATATCCAGCTCGCCACGTGCTCACCGAACTTCTTGATCCTCGAGAGCATTAAGCGCTGGGACGGCTTTCATGCGGAAATCCTGAAGAAGCCGATCCAGTTCGATAACGGGTTCGTGATCCCCTCCACCGAACCCGGGCTCGGCGTCGAGTTGAATGAGGAAGTCGCACTCGCTCACCCGTACACGGGGAGTGAACTGATGCTCGAGATGAGCGACAAGCCAGCAACGCTGCAGTAGATAGAAACATTCCTGCAACACCGTTGTCGCGAACTGAAATCAGTTCTTCATCATTGAAGACACTGCAGGTAACGCAGATGAAATCTGCGTAGGCCAATCTCTCTGAACCAACGGAGGGGGAGAGATGGACAGCGGAAATGTTTCATGGATTTTGATCAGTTCAGCTCTGGTGATGTTTATGACACCAGGTTTGGCATTGTTCTATGGCGGCCTCGACAGCCGCAAGAACATGTCGAACATGATGATGATGAATTTGTGGGCTCTGCTCACGGTGCCCCTGCTGTGGGCCGCAATCGGATACACACTTGCTCAGTCGCCGTTTGACGCCGATTTCTTGGGTGGGTTCAGCAACGCATTTCTGTCCGGTCTTTCGATAACTGGTGAGGACGGGGGCGGGACCTTGGCGACGTTCGTGTTCCTCGCCATGTTCGCGGTGATCACCCCCGCACTTATTTCGGGTGCAGCAGCCGGGCGGATGAAGTTCCGAGCTTGGGCGATCTTCGTTCCGGTGTGGAGTCTGCTCGTTTACGTTCCCGTGTTCAAGTGGATTTATGGGGGTTGGTTGGGGCAGCGAGGTTCACTCGATTTCGCTGGCGGAACTGCCATCCACGTCAACGCAGGAGTTGCCGCGCTGGCCTGTGTCCTCGTGCTTGGTAAGCGAAAAGGATTTCCCCATGTTGAAGCCCAGCCGCACTCTGTTCCGATGGTTGTCGTTGGCGCCGGAATTCTTTGGTTTGGTTGGTTTGGTTTCAATGCCGGATCTGCATTGGCAGCAAATGGCGCAGCTGTTCAAGCATTTGTCAATACGTTTTTGGCAGGAGCAGCAGCGGGTCTGGCCTGGGTAGTGGTCGACTTGTTCTCGGGAAAGCGAGCCACAAACATTGGTGCTGCATCAGGGATTGTCGCGGGACTTGTAGCAATTACTCCAGCAGCAGGATTTGTCGCAGGTTTCTCAAGCGTTTGGATTGGTCTGATTGCTGGAGTTATCTGCAGTTTTGCTGTGCGAAAGAAGACCAGATTCGGCTATGACGATGCACTTGATGTCGTGGGAATCCACTTCGTTGCAGGCCTGGTTGGCTCGCTGCTGATCGGCGTATTTGCTGACCCAGAATCGCTGGGTGGAACGTTTATGAAGGGGCTCGCGTTTGGCGGTGATGAGACGTTGCTCATCGAACAGTTGCTTGCAAATGGGGTAACAACCGTCTTCAGCTTTGTAATGACCACGTTGATCGTGACAGCTCTCAAGCTGACAGTTGGGATCCGGGTCTCAGAAGAGTCGGAGAATGCAGGCCTTGACATTGGTGAACATGGTGAGCCTTCTTACTCTTGACCAGCAAAGCGAAGTGTTAAGACCCCTATCAGCGCGGAGAGAAAGCTCGCCGCAAGGATCGCGATTGTTGCAGACTCCCGTAATTCTGGGGAGTCGAAGGCCAACTCGGCGATGAACATCGCCACCGTGAATCCGATGCCCGCGACATGGCCGATGCCGATCATCCTCCGCGTCGTGAGACCCGGAGGAAACTCGAGGATTCCCGCTCGCCGGCCGATCAACGTGAAGGCTGCGATCCCGATCGGCTTGCCAAAGGCGAGGCCACAAAAAATTCCCTGGGCAACGGGAGATGAGACAGCCGCCTCCAGTGTGTCAGCGGAGATGGTGACGCCAGCATTGGCGAGCGCGAACAGTGGCACGACCACGATTGATGACCAAGGGTGGAGGAGATGTTGTAGCCATTCGACGACCGACACCGAACCTGGAGCATCAGATTCCTCCGCGTCGACGAGTCTGGTGTCTCGCTTCGGGGTGACGGGAGCGAGTAGACCCATCGCGACTCCCGCAAGAGTGGGATGCACCCCGGAACGTTGCATCGTGTACCAAAGTATGCAGCCGAGAACGACGTAGATGGCAGTCGTCGGGACTTGGAAACGACGGGCGGTCAACACGGCCGCCACTGCGGTGGCGGCAGCGAGCAGCCAGGAAAGAGAAACACCCGACGAATAGAACAGGGCGAGCACGATGATCGCGCCAATGTCGTCGACGATTGCCAGCCCGAGCAACGTCACTCGAGCACCCGCTGAAACACGTGCTCCGAGCGCCGAGAGCACACCCACCGCGAGTGCGATGTCGGTGGCC
>JAFMFC010000065.1 GCA_017856375.1 Ilumatobacteraceae bacterium
TCGCAGTGCAGACGCATCACTGTTCGCGCATCGGTACGCGTACCCCGCGCTCGGAGGCGGTGTTGATGGCGTGCTCGTAGCCCGCATCCGCATGGCGAATCACGCCCATGCCCGGATCCGACTTCAATACGCGAGACAGCTTCTCTGCCGCTAGGTCTGTGCCGTCTGCGAGACACACCATGCCCGCATGGATGCTGCGTCCAATTCCTACACCACCACCGTGATGGATGCTCACCCAGGAGGCACCCGACGCGGTATTGACGAGCGCGTTCAGCAATGGCCAGTCGGCAATGGCATCTGAGCCATCGATCATCGCTTCTGTCTCGCGGTATGGCGAAGCCACCGAACCTGAGTCGAGGTGATCGCGACCAATCACGATCGGTGCCGAGACCTCGCCGCGCTTCACCATCTCGTTGAATCTCAAGCCGAGGCGATGGCGCTCGCCGTAGCCCACCCAACAAATGCGCGAAGGCAGACCCTGGAAGGCAACCCGCTCACGGGCCAACCGAATCCAACGGGCAAGGCTCTCGTCCTCAGGGAACTCCTCAAGCACCGCTTTGTCGGTGGCGGCAATGTCCTTCGGGTCGCCAGAAAGCGCAACCCATCGGAATGGTCCGCGACCTTCACAGAACTGCGGGCGAATGTAGGCAGGCAAGAAACCTGGATAGTCGAAGGCGCGATCGAATCCACCGAGTTCCGCCTCACGACGCAACGAGTTGCCGTAGTCGAACACTTCTGCACCTGCGTCCATGAAACCCACCATCGCTGCACAATGAGCCGCCATAGCGGCGCGAGAACGACGGATGAACTCCTGAGGGTTCTTGGCAAGCAACTCCTTCGCCGCATCCTCACTCAAGTCGTTCGGCAGGTACGACAACGGATCGTGCGCGCTCGTTTGGTCGGTGACGATGTCGGCCTCGAACCCCATCTGCAGGAGTTTCGGAAATACGTCTGCGGCGTTGGCCACGAGCCCCACGGACAACGCTCGTTTCTCGGCCTTCGCCTTACGACAGCGTGCGATGGCGTCGTCCAAGTTGTCGGCCACTTCATCCAAATAACGCGTCTCAACGCGACGATTCACGCGCCATGCGTCGACGTCGATGCACAAGGCAACGCCATCGTTCATCGTCACTGCCAAAGGTTGAGCACCACCCATGCCGCCCAACCCTGCGGTCAAGGTGATCGTTCCCGCGAGCGTGCCGCCGTACTTCCGGCGGGCGATCTCAGCGAAGCACTCATAGGTGCCCTGCAGAATTCCCTGCGTGCCGATATAGATCCATGAACCTGCCGTCATTTGGCCATACATGGTGAGCCCCATGTCTTCCAGGCGACGGAACTCGTCCCAGTTGGCCCAATCGCCCACCAAGTTGCTGTTGGCAATGAGCACCCGCGGCGCCCACTCGTGGGTCTGGAACACGCCAACGGGCTTGCCCGACTGCACGAGCATCGTCTCGTCGGGCTTCATGCCCTTCATCGTTCGCAGCATGGCGTCGAAGGCGTCCCAACTGCGCGCCGCACGTCCCGTGCCGCCGTAGACGACGAGGTCGTCCGGGCGTTCAGCGACGTCGGGATCAAGATTGTTCTGCAACATGCGATATGGCGCTTCGATTTGCCAATTCGCACAAGCGAGAGATGTACCGACGGGAGACTTGACGGGGCGTGGTCCGGACATTTCCCTATTCTCGCCCAGAGGGGCGAATACCCGCAAGTGCCTAGCGCGGCAACAAACGCAGAGCGGTGTTTACCAGTGTGGGTATCTCCTCGCGATACACGCCGTTGTCGATTCCGACGAATGACTCGATGCCGATCTCGCGCCGTGCAGTCTCATTGCTCGAAGCATTGAGCGCATCGGCGACTGCATCTCGAATTTGATCGAGTGATGCAACCGATCGTTTTTTTGAAACGTGCAGTGGCGTTGCCGGCACCAAGGGACCGTCGTCGATCACGGTGATGCCTCTGGTGAGCGCAGGTCGATGGCGGGCCAACAACTGAAACGTTCCCGGATCGATGGAGGCGAAGTCGGCGCGCCCCTCTTGCAAGGCCTGCAAGCTCCCCGCATGCCCCCCGCCCAGGATGTATGGCTTCACGAAGGCTGGATCTTGAGAGACGCGTGCGAGTGCACAACCCAAGCTGCACCAACCGCTGAGGCTATACACGTTGCTCACGACTGGCGTGAGCCCTTCGAGTTCGGCGAGTGATTTCGCGTCAAGCCCAGGACGCGTCACGATGACCGTGCGGTACCAGCCCCGCTCGTCACTAATCCCCGCCCATTTGAAGGTGCCGATCACGTCCACATACGGATGCAATTCCTCCACGAACGGCAATCCACATGACTGACTGAGATAGGTCGAATCCGCAGTCCAGTGGGCCACGAGTCCTGCGTGAACCGTGTTTTGTGGAATGTGTGGTTCCACCTCTTCGCCGATTCCCCGGAGTGCCTCCGCCACCGACCCGACCAAGCGGAGTGTCGCCGAATGCACCTCCGGGAAGTCATACATCGGAAGCGAGACTGAGCGCACGACGAATCAGCGCGCAGCGACGAATCGCGGCTTTGCAAACACCTGGCGCACACGTTCCTCGAAGTGCTCGAGTGGCAGCGTGTCGTAGTCGGGATCGAACGCCTTCTGATCCCATTCGTCGGCAAATTGCCTGGCGAGATCGAACGCCGGATTCTCGACATGACGCTCTCGGGCGTTCGGGTCCATCCCGAAGTGCTCGTAATAGTGCATGCCCTGAAAATCCTGGTGAGCGGCAATCATGAAATGAACCTCTGGGCTGACGTACGGCTCGAGGATCGCGGCAGCGATGGCAGGGTGGTTTGGCACACTGATCGCCTTGCCAATGTCGTGACACAACGCGGCAACCACCACCTCGTCTGCGGCACCCGCTCGCTCGGCTCGAGTTGCTGTCTGCAACGCGTGTGTCAATTGGTCGGTGGCAAAACCGTCGTCGATCGACGCAAGTGAACGCAACAAGCCGAGCACCGTCTCGGCAACGCGCGGCTGGTTCTTTGCCGTCTCGCGGGAAATCGTCATCCACTCTTCTTTGGTGGACACATCCATGCTGGTGAATGACGCTCGATCCATCGCCCTATCCAACCAGCGGGTGCCAACCTCGTCAAGATTCGCTGCTTTAGCCTTGCCCGCAGTGGGTATTCGTCGATTATGGGCTCCCGGTTTGGCGCTGGTGGGGTTGGCAGTACTCATTTCCTGCTCAACCGAAGCCGAACAAGCCTCCGTCTCTCTCGCCCCACTTCCCCTCTCCTCTGAAACCTCCGTAACCCCAGCGCCCACCACCACCTCTACGCCTACCACCACGATTCCCACCACGCTCGTGCCCGATGATGGAAAGCAAGCAAGCGAAAGACGACTCTCGCTCGCAAACAAAATCGCCGATGACTCGCTGCAACCCAAAAGCATCGTTCATTCGGGGACCGGACTGTTCTTTGCCCAAAACATGATGTATCGCCACAACGTGACCGTGCTCGACCGAAGCGGATCAATCGTTGCGCGCGTCAACGATCGCGTGAACCTTCGCGAATTCGGAATCGATCCGGGCAAGCGTTCCGCCGTGGTCAAAGGCTCCCCTGTCGAAGCCGCGTTCACGAGCGACGGACGGTATGCGTATGTCTCCAACTACAAGATGTATGGGGACGGGTGGAATCCCGTTGCGGACGACACCTGTCAAGGAAGAAACTGGGATCCAAGTTTTGTCTACCGCATTGATGCAACGACGTTCGCCATCGACCAAGTGATCCCCGTTGGCGCCGTCCCCAAGTTCCTCGCTGTCACACCGGACGACTCGACATTGATCGTCTCCAACTGGTGCTCACTTGACGTATCGATCATCGATTTGGCGACGGGTTCCGAAAAGGGTCGTGTGGAGGTGGGACTCCACCCGCGAGGGATCGCTGTTTCCCCCGACTCGAGCATTGCGTTTGTCGCCGTGATGGGCGGGGCAAAGATCACGGCGATCAACCTCGTCGATCTGAGCACTCGCATCATCGACTCTGCCGGGCCCACACCCCGCCACCTCGTTCTCTCACCGAATGGCGAAATCCTGTACGTGACGAACAATCTCGCGGGAACGGTGCGCGAGATTGAGGTTTCATCGGGCAAGCTCCTCCGCTCAGTTCGCAGCGGCACCGAGCCTCGCAGCATGTCGATCAGCGAGGATGGCACAAGTCTCTATGTCGTCAACTACGAGGACGCCGCTCTCACCAAGATCGACACAGCCAAGATGAAGGTGATTCAGACACTCGAGACCGGATTCCACCCTGTCGGAATCACGTATGACGCCGCAACTCGCAGCGTATGGGTGGCGAATTACTCGGGCAGTCTGTGGGTGTACGAGGACCGCTAGACGGCAACTCGCGAGGAGGACAACCGACGCCCCACCTTTTCGGTGCGCTCCATGTGACGGAGGATGTTCTCGCGAGCCTTTTCGGCCTCGCTGGTGAGCCCAGTGACTTCCTCGATTTTCCAATGGCGCTTGACCACGGGCATCAGGATTTGATCGTGATGAATCAGTAGGTCGTAGATACCCACTCGCGCGATCTCCTTGGCCAAACGATCGAAGTTGGGAATACCCTGCCCTGGCATAGCGAAGTTGACCACCGCTTTTTCGATGCCGAGCATGGTCGAGGACGGGTCGACCTCCAATGCTGCACTCGTGAGGTCGCGGTAATAGAGATGGTGCAAGTTCTCGTCGTTGCCAACTCGCGACATGATTTCCGTGCCGATTGGGTCGGTCATGAACTTGCCGGTGTTGCGATGAGAAATACGTGTGGCGAGCTCCTGCAAGCTCACGTAGGCCAGGCCTTCAAGAGCGTCGGTCGGTTGCGGCACATCACCACTACGAACCTGAATCATGCGGGCGCGCTCGAGGGCAACGGGGTCCACAGCACGGGTAACGGTGAAGTATTCACGCATCACAATTGCGTGGCGACCTTCCTCGGCCGTCCAGTTACGCGACCACTCGCCGAAGGCGGAATCGCTGCCGAACATGCGGTCGATGTCGCGGAAGTAATAGGGCAGGTTGTCCTCGGTCAGCAGGTTCACGAACAATGCGCCACGGACCGCCTCGTCGATGTCCGAACCCGCTGTGCCGAAGTCGGCGTCTTCGGGAACCCAGCTCTTGCCAGGCTCGAAATCCTTACCGCGGCTGTAGGGCACCATCTCGTGCGGGAACCACTCCTTGGCCACGCCCATGTGCCGGTCCAACAACTTCGCGGCAACCGGTTCCAACTCGCGGAGAATCGATGCCGTATCCATTGACGCCACCCTAGTCGTGGGTTTCGGCCATGAGTCGTCGCACCAAGCGATTCAGCGACGGCAGGTAGTGCGGTAATGGCGCAACCGAACTTGCGAGAATTTTCGTGTTGGCAAGCACGGAATTGGCGGGGCGTTTCGCCGGTCGAGGAGGTTGCAGATCGGAGGTACGAATGGGCTTCACCCGCGCTCGATCTTCACCCGCCGCCTCGAGCACATCTCCCGCGAAGCCAAACCACGACGTGGAACCCTGGTTCGTGAGGTGCCATACGCCCCGGGCATCGTGCTCGATCAGCCGGATTATCCCCACAGCGGCATCATCAGCCATCGTCGGACTTCCCACCTGATCATCCACGAAGCGCAACTCTGGTTGGTTCTTCATGATCTTCAGAATCGTCTTCACCATGTTCGCCCCGTGGAATCCGCACACCCACGAGATGCGCACGACGAGATCACCATCGCCCATCTCGCGTTCGCCTTCCCACTTGCTTCTTCCGTAGACGCTTTGTGGGCTCGGTTCATCTTCTTCCACGTACGGCGTTGGCTTGTCGCCATCGAAGACGTAGTCGGTGGAGATGTACACCGTGCGTGCACCGATCGCATTGGCTGCCTTCACCACGTTGCGGGTGCCAATCACATTGACACGGTGGGCTTTCTCCGAATCCGATTCGCACGCATCCACAGCCGTCCACGCCGCAGCATGGATGACCACGTCGGGTTGCGCCGCCTTGATCGCTGAGTCAACCGCCGACTGATCGGTGATGTCGAGTTCAGACTTGGCTAACCCGACTACTTCGTGCCCTGCATCTCGTGCCGCGTCAACTAACTCGCGACCGAGTTGACCACCGGCTCCCGTTACGAGCAATCGCATCACTTCTTGCCCTTGAGCGGCTCCCACCACCAACGGTTGTCGCGATACCACTTCACGGTTTCTTCGAGCGCTTCGTCCAGACTGCGCTTGCGCTTCCATCCGAGAGCCGTCACCTTGGTGATGTCCACCGAATAACGCCGATCGTGACCAAGGCGATCGGCAACGTACTCCACGCTCGACTCGTCCTTGCCCAGCAGCGCGAGCAACTTGTCGACGAGGACGCGATTCGGCGTTTCATTGCCTGCACCGATGTTGTAAATGTTGCCGACTTCGCCCTTCTCCAACACCAAATGCACGCCCGAACAGTGATCGTCGACGTAAATCCAGTCACGTTCGTTCAGGCCGTCGCCGTAGAGCGGGATCTTCTTGCCGTCCAACAGGTTCGTGGTGAACAGGGGGATCGCCTTCTCGGGGTACTGATACGGGCCGAAGTTGTTGGTGCAACGGGTGACCACAACCGGGAGACCGTGTGTCGAGAAATACGACAAGGCAATCAAGTCCGACCCAGCCTTCGACGCAGAGTACGGCGAGCGTGGCTCGAGCGGATCAGTTTCCTTGGACGAGCCGATTTCCACCGATCCGTAAACCTCATCGGTGCCGATGTGCAGCACACGAGAGATCCCAAGCTTGCGAGCTGTATCCATGATCACGTTAGTACCGAAACAATTGGTGAGGATGAAGTCCTCGCTCCCCTGGATCGAGCGGTCCACGTGGCTTTCTGCCGCGAAGTGCACGACCGCGTCGTGCCCCTTCATCGCCGCTTCCACGTCTTGGGGTTGGCAGATGTTGCCTTTGATGAACTTGAAGCGCGGGCTGTCGTCGAGATCCTTCATCGTGGAGAGGTTTCCCGCATACGTGAGCGCGTCCAACACCGTCACTTCATGGTCGGTGTTTTCGAACACCCATCGCACGTAGTTCGAACCGATGAACCCGGCACCGCCGGTGACGAAGATCTTCATGTCAACTGCGCAAGCCGAAGTGTGGCCTGAACTGATCGGGGATGCCGGCGCGGTTCGGGTTCGCCTGATCGCGCTTCGACAGGATCGGCTCGGCGATTCCCCAATCGGCTTTCACCGCAGGGTCGTTCCACATCAGGCCAAGTTCATCCTTCGGGTTGTAGTAGCCGTCGACCAGATAGGTGATCGTCATGTCGGTGAGTGCGGCAAACCCATGGGCAACGCCCGGTGGGATGAACACCCCGCGGTGATCGTGCCTGCCGTCGGGCTGGAGCCCCAGATCGATCGTTTGCGTTGCGCCATCAGTGGGCGAGCCTTCACGCAGGTCGTGCAGCACCACTCGGCAGCGCCCATATGGCACATACCAGTAGTCGGCCTGATGCAGGTGATAGTGCAATCCGACCACGCTCCCCTGCGTTCGATCCCCGCGGTTTCCCTGGATCATTTCGCGACCGAGCGGAAACCACTCGCGGCGATACGTCTCGATGAAAAATCCTCGTTCGTCACCGTGCATAGCGGGCTCGACGATCTGGACGCCCTTGATCACGTTCGACTCGGTGATCGTGGCCACTAGTCGAGCTCAATCTTGGAGTCGTCGCCGAGCATCAGTCGAAGTGCACGTGGCTTCTGTTCCGACTTCGTCACCTGCACATCGCGACCAATCAGCGAATCGGTGAGGCGATGGATGTCGATGATGCTGGAACCATCGAGCACCACGGAGTGTTCCATTTCTGATCGAGTGACGACGCAGTTCCGGCCAAGCGAGGTGAATGGCCCGATGTACGACTGGTCGATCTTGGCGCCCTCGCCGATCACCACGGGACCACGGATCCGCGAGTTGCGCACGACCGCACCCTTCTCGATGATCACACGACCTTCGATCTGTGTGGCCGAATCGACATCACCTTCGTTGCGCGGCGTAAGCACTTCGAGAACCAACCTGTTGCACTCGAGCAGCGGATCCTTCTTGCCAGTGTCCAACCACCAGCCCTGCAGAACCTTGTGGTGCACCACTCGTCCCTGATCGACGATCCATTGAATGGCATCGGTGATCTCGAGCTCACCGCGCGGCGAGGGTTTGATCGCACGCACTGCTTCGTGCAC
>JAFMFC010000066.1 GCA_017856375.1 Ilumatobacteraceae bacterium
TGCGAACACTGGCACCTGAAGCCAGCGCGTCTGCCATTTCGCCACTCGCCCGAGCAACGCTGTGACGCTACCGACGCATGAAGTGGGCTCCAACCGTGCCCTTCAGCACCTCAAGTAGCATTTCAAGCATGTCGGAGGGACAGTTGAGCGTCTCGCACGACCCAGACGACCTTCGCGATGCCTCTCGGGAAAGGTTGCTCGCCGAGATCGGTCGACTGAACCACCAGTACCAACTGCATCGTGTGCCCGAAATGCAACAACGACTTTCTCAGATCGAGATGGAATTGCTCCAGAATCGTGATTATGTCCGTGGATTGATGGCAGAAATCGGTGAACTTCAGGATCAACTTGCCAAACAGCACCGAGATCTACATCGTGAAGTGCGACGCAAAAACAATCAGCTTGAGCAATTAAAGAAGTCTGCTACCTGGAGGGTTGGTCGATTGATCATGACTCCCATCCGAATATTGCGAAGAATGCTGAAGTTATTGACCTGATGCCTCGTTTCAGCATCGTCACTCCCGTCTACAACACACCGAAAGACGTCCTTGAGCAGTGCATCGATTCTGTGCTTGCTCAGACTTTCGCTGATTGGGAGTGGTGTCTCGTCGACGACTGTTCGACTGAACCTCATGTTCGCAAAGTTCTCGACCGAATTTCCCATAAAGATAAGAGGATTCGTGTCGCTCATCGCGCAACGAATGGTGGAATCGTTGCCGCTTCCCAGGATGCGCTCGACATGGCCACTGGTGAGTTCATTGCACTCCTCGACCACGACGATGAGTTACACCCAAATGCTCTGAAATTGGTGGCAGAAGAACTCGAGCGTGACGACCTGGTCGACTACGTGTACACCGACGAAGACAAGATCGACCTCGCTGGCAATCACTTCGATGTTTTTCGCAAGCCGGATTTCGATCCGATTCGGCTGCTTGGTCAGAACTATTGCAATCACCTCTCGGTTTTCCGCTCGTCGCTCATCGATCAGGTGGGTGGGTTCCGCTCGGGTTTCGAGGGCTCACAGGATTACGACCTGGTGTTACGTGTGGTGGAACGTGCACGAAAAGTGGCTCACGTGCCCAAGGTCCTATATCACTGGCGGGCTCTCCCCGGTTCGACAGCGGAACTACAGCACGCCAAGCCGTATGCCCTCGAGTCGTCGGTGAAGGCGGTGTCTGAACACCTCTCCAGGACGGGCGTTCACGCCAAGACGTGGATGTCAGACGATGGATACATCCAGGTGTTCCCTGAACTCGACTCTCGACCCAAGGTGAGCATCGTCATTCCCACGCGCGGCGACAGCAAGCGAATTTGGGGTCAACATACCAACCTTGTCGCGTACGCCGTCGACAGCATTCTGCGCAACACGACCTACCCGGATTTCGAGGTGGTGGTGGTGTACGACTACGTCAATGGCGAACCCGCCAATCCCGTTCAGATCCCCACCGATTGGCGAGTGAAGTTGGTGCCGTATGACGCACCGTTCAATTTCTCCGACAAGTGCAATGTTGGTGTGAAGCAGTCGAGTGGTGACGTGATCGTGCTGTTGAACGACGACGTGTACGTGGATGACCCAACCTGGTTGGATGCGCTCGTAGCGATGCTGCAGTTCGACAACGTGGGCATGGCCGGTCCACTGCTGTTGCTCGAAGATGGTCGCATCCAAAGCGCTGGTCACACCAATGACCCGACACCTCACAGCCTCGGAAGCGGCGAGTCGTCAAAGGCAACCGGACTCTTCGGTATGTACCGAGTGACACGACGCGTGAGCGGCGTAACAGGAGCGTGCGCCGCAATCCCCAGATCGGTCTACGACGAATTGGGTGGTTTCTCCATCGACTTTCCCGCTTGCTTCAATGATCTCGACTTCGGATACAAGTTGCTCGAGTCCGGTCGTCACATCGTGTGGACCCCGCTGGCACGGGTTTATCACTTCGAATCGCTGACGAGAGATCCCTCGGTACAGCCTCACGAGATGGCCATGTTGGAGAAGCGTTGGAAGCGATTCTTCGGCCACGAAGAATACTCATTGATCGACGCGTAGAATAAGACACGTGTTTGCCCGCATTCGCGCACGCGGCATCCGTCCCATCTCTATCGGACGAAAGCTTGTGGAAGCACTCGACCAACATGTCGATGAGCACAACAAAGTGCCAGGCGCATACGAAGTGCGACTGCACCCCAGCGATCTCGCTCAATTTGAAGACGTTCGTAAGCCACTCTTGAGCGAATTACGCCAAGTGGTCACCAACCACGCCGAGTACGAGGGGTACCAGGTGGTCGGCGAAGCCTCCGTTGGACTCGTGGAAGCAGATCATGTCACTCCCGGACACGTCGTGATCGAAGTGGCCCGCGGCCCTATCGGAGTGGTGCGAACAACGAACACTCCCTCTTCTGATTCACGCTGGACCTTGAACTTGAACGGCACCACGTATGTCCTCGAAGGGGACGTTGCCACGATTGGCCGCCAAGCCACGTGCACCGTTCATATTCCCGACATCAACGTGAGCCGCCTGCATGCGGAGTTGCGCCGCTCGGGCGACTCTTGGACGATCGAAGATCGGGGTAGCACCAACGGCACCAAGGTGAACGGAGAGCTCATCGTTACTCCGACCATGCTTCAACAGGGAGACACCGTTTCGTTTGGAACTGTGCAGCTCGTGGTCGAGCATCGCTGACCTGATGGTGAACATCCGCCACGGGGTCGCCACCGACACCGGCAATCTGCGCCAACAAAACGAGGATGCGGTCGTCGCGACCGATCGACTCATTGCCGTTGCAGACGGCATGGGTGGACACAACGCCGGTGAAGTGGCAAGTGCACTGGCCATCGCCAAATTGCAGGAGCGTTCTACGACTCCGATTACCAAAGTGGGCGAGCTTGTTGATTTGGTAAGCGAGATCAATGCAGCGATCTATCGCGAGGCCACCACCACATCAGGGCAACGCGGCATGGGCACCACACTCACCGCCGCTGCGCTTGTCCTTGATGACCCCATTCCGCACGTGCTGATTGCCAATGTCGGCGACTCTCGCACCTATCTGCTTCGGGGCGACGAGCTGCGTCAGATCACCGTTGACCACTCCTACGTGCAGGAACTCGTTCACGAAGGCGTGCTTACAGCTGAAGAAGCACGTCAACACCCGCGACGAAACATCGTCACTCGCGCGCTCGGCATCGACGCGAACGTGATGGTGGATTCATGGACAGTTCCTGTCATTCCTGGAGATCGATTCCTCTTGTGCAGCGATGGACTGGTCGACGAAGTGTCGGTCGACGAGGTGAAAACACTGCTTCGACAATCCCGCGACCCAAAGAAAGTCGCACAGTCGCTGGTTGCCAAGGCCAAGGCAAGTGGTGGTCGGGACAACATCACTGCTGCCATTTTCGACGTCTTGGGCGTGGAAGCGATCGAGCCAACTGAAAAGGAGAGCAACAACCGCAAGAAGGCTTTTGCTTTGGTTGCGGGGTTGGCGGCACTCGCGATCTTCTCCGTCCTCTCGCTGTGGGGTGTTGCCGCCCGCGGCGGATACTCCGTTTCATTCGATGGCGAAGGCGCGGATTCGGTTCTCGTGATTCGCAAGGGAACCAATTGGTTGTGGATCAAACCCACCATCGAGGAATCAACGGACATCTCCCGTGATGACGTTTTGCCGGCCCTGGAAACTGAAATTGACCGCGAGCCAACCTTCCAATCGTTCGATGAAGCCAGCGCCTACGTGGAGTCGATTGCCGAGGTAACCAATGGCTGAGCGCGAACTACCACTGGTGAACAACCGTTACCAGGTGGAACGAAGTGTGGGGCGTGGCGGCATGGCCGAAGTCTTTCTCGCCAAGGACGTGCTGCTCGACCGGCCAGTGGTGCTCAAGGTGTTGTTTCCTGAGTTCGCCACGGATCCCGCGTTTGTAGAACGGTTTCGCCGCGAGGCCCAAGCGGCAGCCAATCTCTCGCACCCCAACATTGTCGCCGTCTACGACTGGGGAACCCTGAACAACACCTACTTCATTGCGATGGAGTACGTGGCAGGTAGAACGCTCGCCGACTTCCTGAAGGAGAAGGGTTCGCTCAGTGTCACACAGACATGCGACATCGCAATCGAAGTGGCATCGGCACTCGGTTTCGCACATGACAACGGAGTGGTGCATCGCGACATCAAGCCGGCGAACATCCTGATCAGCAACTCCGGACAAGTGAAGGTTGCCGACTTCGGGATTGCACGTGCACTTGGTGCATCAATCGAGGAAGGGCTCACCCAAACCGGTTCAGTGATGGGTACCGCCACCTATCTCTCGCCTGAGCAAGCCCAAGGTGCGCAGCCCGACCCGCGCAGCGACCTCTATTCGCTTGGTGTGATGATGTACGAGATGGTGGCAAGCAAGCCTCCATTCGTTGGTGAAAACCCCGTGGCCATCACCTACCAACACGTGCATTCGATGCCCACACCGCTGCGTGACCAGCGCGACGACGTGTCCATGGAGTTCGAGGCCATCGTTGCCAAGTGCATGGCCAAGTCGCCCAAGCGTCGCTATGACAACGCCTCTGCACTACGCGACGACATTCGTCGTGCGTTGAGCGGCGAGCCGGTGAAGGCGTTGCAAGCCGTGTTGGCAAAGACAGCAGCCGTCGAGGCCACCACTGCAATACCGGTGTTAACCACCGAATCGCTGCCCCCGTACGAGGACGAATTCGATTCAGCCGTCCCCGGACGCACGGCGGCGTACGTGTTCGGCGCCGTGTTCATCGCCATCGCCCTTCTCGCTGGCGGATTGTTCCTCTTTCGCATTCTCGGCAACAACTCCTCGGCGTCCATCGCCGTGCCGAACGTCACCAACATGCAACTCGCCGAAGCGAGTCAAGTGCTGCTCGATCTTGGCTTGACACCGATTCCCAACGCAGTACCGCAGGACGGCATTGAAGACGATGTGGTGTACGCGCAAGATCCGCCCGCAACCGCCATGGCTCGTGAGGGTGACGTGGTGACGATCACCTACAACCCAGCCTCTGAACGAGCAACTGTTCCGCCCATTCAGGGATTGTTGGTAAAAGATGCGACTTCGCTTCTCGCTCCCCTTGGTCTGCAGTT
This sequence comes from Ilumatobacteraceae bacterium, assembly GCA_017856375.1. GTDB lineage: Bacteria > Actinomycetota > Acidimicrobiia > Acidimicrobiales > Ilumatobacteraceae > UBA3006. The sequence continues at coordinate 5,086 of JAFMFC010000066.1, forward strand.
GACCATCAGCGAGGTTCGCAACGATCCGACGATTCCGCTCAACCAGATCATTTCGCAGGATCCCATCACGGGAACCGAGGTCCGTGTGGGGTCGGCAATTCAAGTAGTCGTCTCGGGGGGTGCGGGAAACCTCGTCGTGCCCAACGTGGACGGTCAACTTGGCACTGCAGCGGAGCAATTGATGATTGCTGCGCCCTACAACTTCGTCGTCACCATCACCGAAGAACCCAGTGACACCGTGGAGAAGGGTCGGGTCATCCGCACCGAGCCCGCCATTGCTTCACCAATCGGAAATGGGGCTGCCGTGACGATCTTCGTCTCCCGAGGTAGCGACAAAGTAAAGGTGCCCCGCGTGGAGGGACTCACTGAAGCAGAAGCGCAAAGCGCTCTCGGCGTTGCCGGACTCACCTTCGAGACCCGTTACCAGAATGTTCCTGCCGATGACCCGAATGCTGGAAAAGTGATCTCTCAAAGCCCACGACCAGAAGAACTCGTTGCGCCAGGGACAAAGGTTTCGCTAGTGATCGGACGGGTTTCTAGCTAGCAACGCGCGATAGGAAATTGCGCAACATCTCGTGGCCAGTCGTGGTGAGGATGCTCTCCGGATGAAACTGCACTCCTTCGACATCGTGCTCGCGATGGCGCAATCCCATGATCATGCCGTCGCTTGTGCGCGCGGTGATCTCGAGTGATTGAGGTAGCGAGGCTTCTTCGACGATCAACGAGTGGTAACGCGTAGCAACGAGTGGATTCTTCAAACCTTCGAATACTCCGCGGTTGAGGTGCGAGACCTCCGATGTCTTGCCGTGGACAAGTTCGGGGGCGGCAATCACTTTGCCGCCATACACATGACCAATCGCCTGATGACCCAAACAGACACCAAACACGGGAACCACCCCCGCAAAGGCTTCAATCGCTGAACACAGGATTCCCGCATCTTCCGGTCTGCCCGGCCCTGGCGACAACAACACGCCGTCGGGTTGCAGCGCCCGCGCCTCGTCGATCGTGATCTCGTCGTTGCGGAAGACGATGGGATGGGCGCCGAGTTCGCCCAGATACTGCACGAGGTTGTAGACGAAGCTGTCGTAATTGTCGATCACGAGCACACGCGGCACCCCCACATCGTGCCGTCTCCCTGCGCTCATCGCACCCTTAGACTTGGAGCCTCATGGCCCCACGCAAACGACGCACCGGCGGGCGCACCACGCCAAAGGGCACCAAGCCCGGTCACCTGCATGAAACGCACCGCTTGGATCATGCCGATCCGCACTCGATGCACGGAACGAACATCGCAGACGCGTCCTCTCGCTATACGCCACCTACTCCAAAAGAAGTTCGTGTGAGCCCGCCGTGGGTGCCGGTCGTGATGTTCGTGTTGCTTGGCGTTGGCGCGTTGATCATCCTGCTCTACTACCTAGGTTTCGTTCCAGGTGGCCGCAGCAGCTGGTATCTCGCACTCGGACTTGCGGGTGTGCTCGGCGGGTTGTTCACCGCCACCAAGTACCACTAGTCGATCGGGGCGACGAGGTCCATCTCCTCGAGACAGTGCTTCGGTGGCGGCGGGTCTTCGTCCGGCGCCATCACCATTCTCAGTTCCACACCGCACACCGTGCAGCGATACCGAACGTTGATGCGACGCATTTCACCTGCGGGAGGCGGCGGTGGTGGTGGCGTGGTCATCGAGCGCAACATGCCGATACCCACTCGCCAAGTGACCACGAGGATCACCAGTCCGCCAAGGAACCACAGGATGGTTCCCAACATGACCGAAACCTAGAGGCGCTCGATGATGGTGGCGTTTGCCATGCCGCCACCTTCGCACATGGTCTGCAACCCGTAGCGACCACCGGTTCGCTCAAGTTCGTTGAGCAGCGTGGCCATCAGGCGCGTGCCCGATGCGCCAAGCGGGTGTCCGAGGGCAATTGCCCCACCGTTCACGTTCACCTTGCTCATGTCGGGGTGGAGTTCCTTCTCCCATGCGAGCACCACCGAAGCAAACGCCTCGTTGATCTCCACGAGATCGATGTCGTCCATTTTCAACTTGGAACGCTCGAACACCTTGTGCGTGGCAGGGATTGGTGCGGTGAGCATCAAACGCGGGTCGGCTGCCGCCATGGCGAACTCGACGAAACGCGCGCGTGGCGTCAGACCGAGCTGCTTAGCCTTGGCCTCGCTCATGATCAACATCGCCGATGCACCATCGGTGATCTGCGACGAGTTGCCGGCGGTAACTCGACCACCCTCTTCTTCGGGCTTGAACGAGGGCTTCAGTTTGCGAAGTGATTCCATGGTGGTTTCACGCAAGCCCTCGTCGGTGGTCATCATGTTGCCGTCGGCGTCGAGCACCGGAATGATCTCGTTTTGGAATCGACCTTCGGCGGTGGCGCGCTGGGCGTTCTGCTGTGAACGCACGCCGAACGCATCCAGTTCATCGCGTGAAATGTTCCACTTCTCGGCAATCAGTTCGGCGGAAACACCCTGGCCGACGAGGCCGCCCTCAGAGGCATAACGACTCATGACCCGAGGACCAAAGGGGAACCCGTAGTTTCGATCCGAAACCGATGCACCCATCGGAACGCGCGTCATCACTTCCACACCGGAAGCAATCACGATGTCGTACGCACCGGCAATCACGCCTTGCGCTGCGAAGTGAGCGGCTTGTTGGCTCGAGCCACACTGACGATCGACAGTGGTTCCGGGCACGCTGTCGGGCCACCCCGCTGCAAGCACCGCACTGCGGGCAACGTTCAGGCTTTGCTCTCCCACTTGCATCACACAGCCCATCACCACGTCGTCAATGAGTGCAGGGTCGAGATTGTTGCGCTCCACCAACTTCTGCAGAATCTCCGCTGCAAGGTCGACCGGGTGCCAGTTCTTCAACTTGCCATTTCGCCTACCGAGCGGACTGCGGACTGCATCGACGATCACTGCGGTGTTCATGAGTGTGCCTTTCATGTTTTGATGGTGGAGACGATGGGACTCGAACCCACGACCCCCTGCTTGCAAAGCAGGTGCTC
>JAFMFC010000067.1 GCA_017856375.1 Ilumatobacteraceae bacterium
CGGATGGGGAAAAGCCCCGTGACTAGGCTTGCTCCGTGGGATCAGCGTGGATTTATGCGGGCAGTTTCATTGGTGCCCTCGTCATCTCACTGGTACTCGTACCGCTCGTTCGTCGTCTCGCAATCAAGCGGGAAGTTCTCGACACCCCTGGAGCACACAAGTCCCACAGCACCCCAGTCCCGTATCTGGGTGGAGTGGCGATGGTTGTTGCGTTCTCGCTCGCCGTTATCGCTGGTGCCATCGTCAAGCAGGACCTGTCCTTCTCGGGAGGATTGGTCACCTTCAACCGCGGACTTGTTCTGAACCGGGGTGCGAGCACGCTCGGTGAACTCTTCCTCATCTTGGGACTTGCGCTCGGGTTGAGCATGATGGGCCTGATCGATGACTTGAAGGGCCTCAATCCGTTCCTCCGCCTCGGCATTGAGATTGCGGTCGCGAGTGCGGTCATCGCATATGGCATCCAGTTCGCCTCACCGTTGCCAGACGGCATTGATGCGATCATCACGATGATCTGGATCGTCGGCATCACCAATGCGTTGAACCTTCTTGACAATACCGACGGACTTGCCGCTGGTGTGACTGGGATTGCCGGTGTTGCTTTCTTCTTTCTGGCCTATGCAAACGACCAACCCTTCACCGCGTTGCTTGCGCTTGGTCTTTCAGGCTGCACGCTTGGCTTTCTGAAGAGCAATTTCCACCCCGCGAAGATCTACATGGGTGATGCAGGAAGTCTCTATCTCGGCTTCTTGCTCTCCTACATCGGGTTGAAGATTCGCGTCAACCAGAGCGAGACGCCGCAACTGTTCATTCCAGCCATCGTGCTCGGTGTTGCGTTGCTCGACACCACGATGGTGGTGGTCTCGAGGATCAAGCGTGGCGTGAGCCCATTCGAAGGTGGCAAGGACCACCTCAGCCATCGGTTGATGCGTCTTGGAGTATCGGTTCGCCGTGGAGTGACCATCATTCTGTTCGGTGGAGCCACGTGTGGTCTCATCGGTGTCGCGTTGTACAACATTCGTGGCCAGGCTGGTTACTGGGTTGTCGCAGCAGTACTGACAATCGCAGGTGCATCGACAGTCCTCTTGACGACCAAGCGCGCATTGCTCACCGTTGTTGCGGACACAGACCGCTCGGTCGCATAAATCGCTGACAAGACCCAACAACTAGATTGGGTCACTGTGATCGCCTGGCGACCGATGATCGAGCGATACGGGCGCTGGTGGGAGCACGTGTACGCGATCGGGCTCATCTTCACGCTGACCCAGGGGCCGGTGTACAAGATTTGGCGAACGGCTGAGTTCTACACACCCGTACCCATCAACCCGACCTGGCAGGCGACCTTTCTCGCCGTTCAGATCCCTGCGTTGATGTTGCTGACGCGCCGCGGGCTGAAGCGAGACTTCACCACTGGTCCGTTCGTTGCCCTGGTCGGGCTTCTGGGGTGGATGATGCTGTCGGTGACGTGGACGAACCTCAGTCGATATTCGGCCATCGATGCATTGTCGTTGGCAGTGACTGCCGGCGCAGGGCTGTATGTCGGGTCCCGATTCTCCAGTCGGCAACTGGTCGTTCTCGTGTCAATCGCGATGCAAATCGGTGTAGTTCTGTCCTATATTGCCGTGAAGCGATCGTGGTCTGAGTCGATTGACGGTGGTGCGAACTGGATTGGCATCTATTTCAATCGAAATTCGCTCGGTCCGGTTGCAATGCTCGGAATAATCACCTGCGTCCTCATCGCGATCTCGCTGTTTCGGGCGAAGGGGTTTGTGTATCGATTCCATCTCCTCGCAGTTGTTGCACTTGCCATCCTCTTGGATGCCGTGGTGTACCTTCGCAGCGGTTCAAGTACGTCCGTCGGAGCGGCGGTAGTCGCGGTCATTGCCGGTGTAGTGTGGCTCGTCGTTGGGTACTGGCAGTCAACATCGCAGGCGCCGATTCGTCCGATTGAACGGGTCGTCTATCCCGTGTTTGTGGTTTTCACCTTGCTTATTGCGTGGGTTGGCTTCCGTTATCAGACCACGATCATCGGGTGGTTTGGCAAAGCCGATTTCTTTAACGGTCGTTCGGCGCTGTGGCACTTCAGCTGGACCGGATTCCTCGATCGACCGATCCTGGGCTGGGGCTGGCGTGCGGCCTGGTCGACACCCGAATTCTTGAAGCGAGATTTATGGTGGACGACCTCTGGTGCATATTGGTCACACAACGGCTTTCTTGAGGTCTTATTGGGAGGCGGGATCATCGGTGGGGCACTCTTTGCAACGTACATCCTGTGGGCCGGTCAGCGCATCATTGGACTGGCCGTCTCGATTCCATCCGAAACCTGGCGCGTGGCGATGGCAATGTTTGTGCTCGTCGCCTGCACACAAGAGGTCTTCATCATCGGCAATCACTTCTTGTGGCTGCTCCTCGTCGCGGTGCTCACACCACAGACGATCAATCGATCAGTGCAACTCCCAAGAGGTGAGCTCCACCCGAGGTGACGAGCCCGAGCGTCTCGGCAAGATCGCGGCGCGTTGTCACGCCAGCTTTGGCCAGGACGATCACACCATTGGTGTTGCGGGCCAACTCGGGGAGGCTTCCCTGGTCGATCGTCGAGATCACTGATCCAGGCATGTCTGGATTCATGCCCAGGACCTGCTGTGCGAACGGGGTGAGCGAAGGATCGGTGGCGACGATGAGTGAACTCGTGCGCCCCTGCTCACGACCCGCGCGAAGTGCGGAGGCGAGCGCCACTCTCTGGGCCTCGTCACTGCGTGGGAACGGCGAACCGAGGACGTGCAGTTCCGCGCCAAGGCGCTGAATTTGCCATGCATAGCGAACCCGTCGGTCGATGGCCGCGAGTTGCAGGGCGATGAGGAGACCGATGATCAGGCCGACACTTGCGGCAAAGCCATACGTGGAAGCTGCGCCGTCTGAGGACTGGCCACCAAAGCCCCACGAGTCCTCCGAGATCAGAAGCATCTTTCCGGTGATCTGGTCACGAGCAGTTGTCAGAGCATTTCGCTTCACCGTGAGATCGACGACCTGCGCCGTGTGGGCGCTTCGCTCTTCGGATGACGCCGTCGCCAAGTTTGCACTCTCTTGCTCGATCAGTCCGTTGAGGAGAGCGATGCCACTGTCGAGCCCGACAAGGATGCTTTCCTTGCGCAACTTTTCTGTCTCGGCAACGAATGCCGTAATCATCGGCTCACAGACATCTGCACTCGTTCCAATGCAGCGGAAGGTGTAGGACGGGGTCCCAGTGGCGAGGAACGACACGTTGTTGTTGAGCTGATCGATCGTGTTGACGATCGTAAACTTGGGTTCAGATCTCGTAATTTCAACGACGGTGTCCAGACCCGTCTGCTCCTGAATGCGCTGGAGGGTTTCTGGGGAGCGAAGGATCTCGAGCTGGTTGTCGAAGCTTGGGACCGGCACGATCGACGACGGTTCGACCTTCACGATTCCAAGCTCATCGGTTTCAATCACGGGCTCATAGACCTTCTGGAAGGCGGTGAACTTGTCGTTCTGGGATGAAGAAAATCCCGACTTCTGCCCATATCCGAGGATGAGTGCGATGACGATGCACGATGCGACGACCCACCAGCGGCGCCCAACGCCAAACAGCGCAGAACGCAGGTCGATCGAGGAGATCTCGGTGGTGAGCGAATTCACTACCTTCAAGTTATCAGCGTGGTTGACGACCATCGCGAGATGCCAAACTTCGCGCGTGTGAGGTGCGAACATTGATGTCGTGAAGTCCACGCCATCCGATCGACCATTCGGAGACATCGAGCGCATTCTCGGTTATCAAGATGCGATCGATGATTCGGCGCCGATGCGCGTCGTCGGACCAGAATTGTTGGCACTCAGTTGCTTCACGTCCCAGTTCTGCGCAGCACTGATTCGGGCTGCGGAGGCCTGTGGTGGATTCGACCCTCATCCCGACGACCCCGTTCCTGGTCACGAGTTATCACTGACACAGATCAGCCCGCGGTTGTTCGATGCGCTCCAGAATGATCTCGGCTCGCGCGTCTGGCCCAAGCTCCAACAACACTGGGAGCACATCGACTACTTCGGGCTGAACGATGCATTCGTCATCAAGTACGAGCGTGGAGCCCAGGAGGAACTTCGACTTCACCACGACGTCGCCCAGGTGTCGGGGAGCGTGAAACTCAACGACACGTATACCGGTGCAGAACTCGAGTTCCCGCGTCAACAGTTCACGAATGCCGATCTTCCCGTCGGAACCCTGCTCGTCTGGCCCAGTTTGGTTACCCACCCCCACCGCAGCACACCACTTCTTTCGGGCACGAAGTATTCGTTGACCCTATGGTTCGAGCTGCCATTGCAGTTGAACTGACGCCGATGCGCAGAACCATCTATTCACTGGCCCTTGTCCTCGTGTTGGCAGGATGTGGGATGCAGACGTCGGCCGCAACGTCGACAACAGAGGTCGTTGTTCCCACCACAAACCCCGAGACGATTCAGGCAAGCGGCCAGCGCAGTGGACCACCGACCGTTGCGGCACAAAAGAAGTTGCTCAAACTCGGATTTTGGCTCGCCTCCACCAACGGTCGATTCGAGGACACGACACGACAGGCGGTGATGGCCTTCCAGAAGTACTACAGGTTGAAGGCGACTGGCAGTATCACGCCAGGCACCGCCTATTTACTCGAAACAGTGGACAAGCCGGCATCAGCACTTTCCACTGAGGGCACCCTTGCCGAAGTCGACAAGCAACGCCAGTTGCTCTTCCTCGTCCAGGACGGCAAGACGATTGCCGTCCTCAATGCCTCCACCGGCGACGACAGGGAATATGAAGAACCGGATGCAAACTCACCGGGCGTGATCATTCGAGGCGTGGCACTCACACCAGAGGGAACGTTTGCAATCGATCGCGAGCGACCAGACGGCTGGTGGATCGGTGATCTCGGTCAGATCTACCGACCGAAGTACTTCATCGGCGGGGTAGCGATTCACGGTTCGACGTCAGTTCCCGCCTATCCCGCCTCGCACGGATGTGTGCGGGTGAGTGTGGCTGCAATGGACATGATCTGGGACACCGGAGTGTTGCCCCGTGGGACGACCGTCGTCGTCCATTCGGGATCTTTGACTTAGTTCCTGGGGCGAATCGAGAGCGATCGATCCTCGGCGTTCATGCATGCGCCATCTGAGGTCCGAAACTTCCAGCCGTGCAGGGTGCACACGACGTAGTCGCCCTCGATCACACCGAATTCAGAGAGGTCCGCGCTGCGGTGTGGACACTTGCGCTGCATGATGAAGTCACCGAGTTCGATCTCATCCGACAATTCCTGGGTCGCGCCGGTGCGCCGCTTGGCCTCGTCTTCTGCTCTCCGCATTCGTTCGGTCGACAGACTCTTGAAGAAGTTGTAGAGGAATTCGTTGAATTCGCCCTCTCGCCAAGCCGAGAATCGACAGCTGAGGAACAGGGAGTTCGACCAGTCGACCGCCTTGTCGCGGACCACTTTCTCGAGCAGTGGACGAGCAATCGTGAAGCGATACCGCACGGGCTCACCCGCGAAGTTCCGCACCTGGCCGCGAGCAAAGTCAATGAGGAGATTCGCATCGCCGCTGACGATCTGACAATTGCCGCCGATTGCAGTTCTCAGAGTCGATGACAGCGCAAAGAGCGGTTCCCACCACACCTGCAGCGCGATCGCGAGGTCCGTTGTGTCGTGTGGCCATGAGGCCTTTTCTCGCTCCAGCCAGCCAGCCCAATCGGCTTGATAGGAGCGTAAGTACGACACCTTGTCGGTGAATGGCCGCATGACGTCATCAAGTGGTGCCGGATGCGAAACGGAGATGTCGTGAGTCGTCACTTCGACACATGTCCCCGGCACGTTCAGCGTCGGCCGGCCGACCCCGCGACGAGCGAGTCGTTCGATGAAGACGGTCTGGTCGGGAAAGATCGAGAGATCGTCAGGTGTGCACGAGTTCAGGTGAAAGAGCTCCTCGTCGAGGAAGCACGGTGGACCCGCGGACGGCATGACAGCTCGTGCACCGACTGCGTCCACATAGCGCTCTGCCCGAGCGAACTGACTCTCCACCTTGGCCCGAACCAAAGCCCGCTTCTCTTCGACGGGCATCTCATAGACCATCGGATACCAGATGGCGCCGCTGAATTGGAGGTAGTGCAGATCAACGGGGCCGTGTGAGGTCAATGCACCAAGGTCACCCAGTCGGCAGTCGTTCTGGTTCACCAGACGCGACTCACCGTCGCTGATCACGATCGCAGAGTCCCCACCGGGGCCGTCGCTGATCGAGCTCTCGATGTGGATGGCCACCTTCAATCCAGGCGCGATCTCGGTATTGGTCCCGTTTGTCGTCCGTAGGAAACGGTGGAACCCAAGACGAGTCAATTGTCGTTCGAGTTCCCTGGTGGGGAAACCGGGCAGCAGGACGGTGACGTCCTTGCTCAACTTTTCCCGCAGGAAGGTCTCGTCGAGATGGTCACCGTGCTGGTGTGAGATATAGAGGAATGTCGGGTGACAGACCCGAGCCATCAGGTCTGTGGACAACCCATCATTTCGAGGAAAGACGAACCACGAACCAAGAAACGCAGGTTCAAACCAGGGGTCACAGACGATTGAGCCCTGTGTGGTTTCAACCAGGATCCCGGCATGACCGAGGGAGGTTGCCCTCATCGTTGCTCAGGCAACCGGAGGATCGGTGAACTGCTGACCGCCCCGAGCGACGTGCTCGGTCCATTCCTTGCCGTCCCAGTACCGCAGTTCGAAGCGTCCCGACGGGTCGGCGTACCACGCCGCCGGTGCGGCACCACTGGTAGACGCAGGTACGGCGGATGTAGGTGCAGTACTTGGCGACTGGTGGGTTGCCGAGCCGATGGGTCGACGGAGAAACGCACAATAACGACCGTCGAATGTCGTCACGATGTCGACGACCTCCCAACCTTCTGCGGACTTCTTGGTGAGTTCGTTGGCCAAGGCTTCGGGGCTGGAGTTGAAGGGGTTGAACGCCACGTATTCGAACATGTGGTCAGGCTAGTGCGACAACAACCATGAATATCGGGCGAGCCCAGTGGATTCTGCGCTCTAGCCTTGATGAGCGTGACGACGATTCGCGGACGCATCGCCTACTTCGGGCCTTCAGGAACCTTCACTGAGCAAGCACTGCTCAGCCAGGCGGATCTTGCAGCGCTTGAGCGAGTGCCGTATGCAACGGTCCCCGATGTCTTGGATGCCGTCGAGCGGAGAGAGACCGATTACGGCTTCGTGCCAATCGAGAACTCGATTGAGGGCACGGTCAACTTCACCCAGGATGCGCTCGTGTTCGACCACGACCTCCTCATCCAGCGCGAGGTCGTCCTCGACATCGAGCACTGCGTGGTCGGCAGACCGGGCACGACCCTAGATGCGATCGCCGTCCTGCACTCCATCCCCGTCGCAACGGCGCAATGTCACACCTTCATTCGCACCAACCTGCACAACGCGGACGTCCGCACTGCAAACTCGACCGCCGATGCCGCCCGACTCGCTGCCGAGTCTTCAGAGTCAACGGTTGCCGCACTCGCTCCACGAAGTGCCGCCGAGCACTACGGCCTCGCGGTACTCGCCGAAAACGTCGCAGACCATCAGGGCAACCAGACTCGATTCGTTCTCGTGGGCAAAGACAGCGTTCCTGCCAAGACTGGTCACGACAAGACTGGCCTTGTCGTTTTCCAGCGAGCAGATGAGCCCGGCTCATTGATCTCGATCTTGCAGGAATTTGCTGCTCGACGAATCAACCTCTCCAACCTCTTGTCACGGCCGACCAAACGAGGCGGACTGGGTGACTACTGCTTCATCATGTATGCGGATGGACATATCGAAGACGAGCTCGTTGCCGACGCACTCCGCGAATTGCACGCTAAGCAAGGCTCGGTGAAATTCCTCGGTTCCTATCCCGCAGCTGGTGAACACGCTCACTCTGCTCGTGAACACGCCGACGCACGTTGGCGCGAAGCCGACGATTGGGTCGGCGAACTGAGATCACGCATCGCCCGATAGCGTTCCTGAACGGAACGGTGGCAGAGTGGACGATCGCATCCGCCTTGAAAGCGGACGGCCCA
>JAFMFC010000068.1 GCA_017856375.1 Ilumatobacteraceae bacterium
ACTTACCAGATGATTCGGGGCCGAAGATCTCGATGACTCGCCCGCGTGGCAGACCACCGACACCAAGGGCGATGTCGAGGGGCAGGGCGCCGGTGGAGACCGCCGCCACCCGCATGGACTCCTTTTCGCCCATGCGCATGATCGAGCCCTTGCCGAATTGCTTGTCGATCTGGCCGAGGGCGATGTCGAGAGCCTTGAGGCGCTCGTTGTTGCCCGTAGCTGAGTCGTTCTTGGCGGTTTCTCGGTTGGTGTCCTTGGCGGCCATGTCGGTGTCCTGTCGCTTTCGTGTTAGTGGGTGTTTGTTGGGATCTGTGGGTTGAGTCCGGAGACCATAGGCACCGGGTGTGGTGGGGTTTGTGGCTTGATGTGTGGTTCTCGCACGCCCAATGTGTGAGCGCGCCTGCGACCCTACCGACGAACACCTGTTCGGTCAAGCATTCCCCACGCCTTATCTCATTGGCTCCCAACAGCCCACGCCGGCCCCGGCGCCACCGGGGGGCTGGTGACGCCGGGCACCGACCGGCCCGACACCGAAAATGCCGGGACGTCAGCCGAGTTCGTCCCCCATGGCATTCAGGGCAACGGCCAACTCGGTGCGATTGCGTTTGTGAAACTTCGACAGCAACGCCGAGAGCCGATTGCGCACGGTCTGCAAGCTGAGAAACACCTGGTCGCTGATTTCCGCATTCGTTCGCCCTTGGGCTACGAGCGTGAGGATCTTGCGGTCGGTGTCGTCAATGGTGGCAAGAACGTCGGCCCCCTTCTCTCCGAGCCGCTTCTTCGCCTCCGCCACCGCGAGACGGTCGATCAACTGGTTGCCACGACTCACCTCACGGATCGTCTTCAAAAGATCGCCCACGGCTCCGTTCTTCAACATGAACGCACTCGCTCCCAACTCATGCGCCTTGACCAGACTGAAATCCGAAGGGAACGCGGTGAGAATCATCACCTTGGTCTCCGGATGACGCTTCTTCAACGCCTCCGCGACGTCGAGTCCAGACTCGAGCCCAAGCCGCACATCGAGGATTGCAACATCCACGTTGTCAGCGGCACATGTGGCGAGCGAGCCGTTCTTATCGGAGGTGATCCCTACCACTCGGCAATCGCCGTCGTCCTGAAGGACCTTCGCCAATGCCTGAGCGACCATCGGATGGTCTTCGCAAATCATCACGTCAATCATTTCTGTTCTCCTTTGTCGGTACTTTCCATGTGACCTTTGTTCCACCGTCGGTTTTGCGCACGATTCGACAATCGCCGCCGCGACGGGTTGCGCGCGCGGTGATATTGCGAGTGCCATTGCCCACCCCCACTGCACGCTCATCAATGCCGCACCCGTCGTCGCTCACTTCGAGGAGAAGATCGCCGTCGACAATTGCGGCAGAAATACTCACCATCGTCGCGTCACCGTGGCGAACGGCGTTGGAGACGGACTCGCGGATGACACAGGACACATCGAAGAGCAGCTCACGATCGAGCAACATGTTGCTCGCCGGGTGCACATGAATTGCTCGCGTCGCCAACCCGTCAAATGATGCAGAAGCAATTTGAATCACACGTTCGAGAGTTGCGTGTGACTCTTCACTATGTTCGACCACTTCCCGAATGCGGCCGATCAGTGAATTGGCTCGACCCACCAGCAATTCGAGGTTTAGCGAAAGTGCAACAAGATCTTGGACCACGAAATCATGCAAGAACTCTTCGAGTTCATTGCCGTCGAATGCACTCACTTGCTCAATCGCCACAATTCCACTTGGTGCCTGGGGATGGCACCCCTTTCGTTCAGTCTCTACCAATTCGAAGCGTTTTGCTCGGAATGGGCGTTGCAACTTGGTAACAATCATCGATCATTACCAGAACTCTTGACACCATCGTCAAGACTCTTGTATACCATTTCTTGTACCAGCAAGGGATCGAGAACATTTCGCGTAGAAACGACTTCTCCACAGAAATCTCCAAGGGGACGCCGCTGCGACCGGGCCGACCGTCTCAGGTGGTCAAAGGCAGCGGACAAATCCACGTTGAGGCGCTCGGCCACGATGCCTTTTGCTTGTTCAATGACGATGCGGGAATCAAGTGCACCTCGGAGCTGAGCGATGACAAGAGTCGCATCAGCGAGCGACCGCACGCCTTCTAATACGGCGGCAGACGAGTCGGCGATTCCCTGGGCAAGAATGAGATCCTCTGGGCCAAGTGACTCAGCGCGCCGGTCGAACATCGCCAGTGCACCAACGGGCCGCCCCCGGAGGCGCATCGGCACAAAGTGTTCGTGGCGGAAGCCGTTGGCCGAGAGCTGCTTTACCACTGGATCAATGACGAATCCCTCGCGCGGAATCTCACGGGAGATCGGGATCGCTCCACGAAGACATTCGCGCACGCCCTTCATCCCGTGGGCATGGCGCGACGCGAATACGTCGAGGAGTTGACGATCCGAGGCAGCCACCAAGGTTCCAGCGTCGCCTAACGGATCCTCGATCATGGCGCCGACGTCGACACCGAAGACCTCGCGACAGACATCGAGGACGGCGTGTGCACCATCGTTGAAACCCGCCAAGAGCGGGGTGGTCGAAACCTCTACGAATGCATCGATGATCCTCTGATGATCGTCACGTAGATCCAAAGCCCCTCCCCTGTCGTACATGTGCCTGACAGGAAATCAGCCCAGAAACGGGATACCCACAAACGAATGTCCCCGATGTGGGGTACAAATGTCCTTCCCACAAAAGTCTCACTACTCACGTCACACCCTTCATTCGGTACGACGGTCCGTTGGCACAGGGACGCGACATCCGTAGGTTGCCCACTCTCACCCCGGACCCCGGTGACCCATCAATCAGCGCCACCTCAGACCACGGCGGCACTTCCGATCGACACAGGGAGTCACCATGCAAGACACCAAGCAACACATCACCCCATTCCCGGACTCCCGACGCCTGTGGCGGATCGCGGGATTCGCCCTCGTGGCAGTCGCGCTGTTTCTCACCATGAGATTCCTCGGCGACCAGTTGTTCAGCGAGGCACAGAGCAACGGCTCTAGTCAGGGAACGGAGCTAGAGCAGTGCGCCAACGAGAGCAACGACTGCAACACCGCTGGATCCTCTTCGTGGCAGACAGGCAACCTGAACCAGAACAACTCGGCTTACGCCGAGGGCGACTCAGTTCCTTACCGCGCCACGTTGACTGGGCTCACCCCAGGGGAGACCTATCTGGTAAAAATCGAGTGGGATTCGATCGAGAGTGGCAAGAACGCCATCGATTACCTCACCTCGTACACGCGCACGGAAACGAACTCCATCGCCTGCGATGCAGCGAAGTGTGGCTCTGCGACTGCCGCAACCGCCGCGATACCAGCCGATTCCTCGCTTGGTTCCGTACCGCAGGTTGCCGGTTCGTTCAGCCTCTTTGGCGCGACCTTCACACCGATGGGCACAGTGATCGGCACCCCCGCAAACGGCAACCTGTGCAGCGATGGACTCCCCTGCCCCACCCCGATGAACCCGACTGGATACACGGTCATCAATAGTTCTGCTTCGTCACAACAGAAGCGAATAACTATCTACTTCACGGCAACCAATCCGACTGCGGTGCTCGCATGGGGCGGACACATTGCAAGTGAGGCGGACTGGGGTGCTGGGATGTCGGCTTCCAATATCAATGGCTCGCCGTACCACATGCGACTCATTGACTTCCGCTGCACGAACGCAACCAACTGCAGCTCTGGCAACAAGGACGTGTCAATGAGCACGAGCGCCATCGTCACGCCCCCGACGACCACCACGACATCGACTACCTCGACGACATCGACCACCTCAACAACAACAACGACTGAACCACCGACCACCACGACAGCAGCCCCGACAACAACGGTGGTCACCACCACGACACCACCCGTCGTCACTACGGCCCCACCCGTTGTCACCACGGCTCCGCCTGTTGTCACCGTCCCCGATGAACTCCAGGTGATCGTGCCAGAGCCAGCTCAACCGGATGACCTCCAGCAGTTGTTCCCAGACGAGCTCGCATCGACCGGGTTCGATGACGGCGTCACCCGACTCGTGGCGATGATCGCCATGTTGTTCGGCGCGATGCTGCTCACCTATCGCGCATTTCGACGCATTGCACTGACTGGGGACAAGAAGTGACGCGGCCAACCGAGGCATTGGCTCGCGTTCTTCACCCCGCCGCACGACCGTTGCCGAGCGTGGCGATCGTCAGCACGTTTCCTCCGACCGCCTGTGGGTTGGCCACTTTCGCCAGCGCCCTCGCGGACGGACTGGAGCGAATCGGAGTGGGGCGAATCGGCGTGGTGCGTTCCACCACCGAGACCGCGTTGCCCTTCGACGAACGAGTGCTCTCCGTGCTCCGACCCGAATCTCCACGCTCGCTTTCGCTCGCAGCCTCGTGCCTGGACGATTTCGATATCGCTCTCGTCCAGCACGAGTACGGCATCTATGGGGGTGACAACGGGGATGAGGTGCTGGATCTGATTAGCCGCACCTCCACACCGGTGGTCACCACACTGCACACGGTTCCGCTCGCTCCAACCGAGAAGCAGCGTCATGTCCTCGAGTCGATCGTGCAGATGAGCGCTGCAGTCGTGACAATGACACTCACGGCTCGAGAGCGACTGCTGTCGCTCTACGACGTGGACGAACACAAGGTGACGGTGATCCCCCACGGCGCACGATTCGTAGCACCGCCACCGGCCCGATCAACTGACCAGTTCAACCTCCTGACCTGGGGCCTACTCGGACCGGGCAAAGGAATTGAGTGGGTGGTGGATGCAATGGGTCTGCTGGCGCAGACGCATCCCCACGTGCGCTACACCGTGGCCGGCACGACGCATCCGAAGGTATTCGAGCGCGACGGCGACGGTTACCGCAACTCGTTGATGCAGCGTGCCCGCGACAACGGCGTGTCGTCGCAGGTGTTGTTCGACTCGAAGTATCGGTCAGTAGATGACCTGATCGACTTGGCGCACCGCGCGTCGATCGTGGTTCTCCCGTACGACAGCATCGACCAGATCACCTCAGGGGTACTCGTCGATGCAGTCGCCGCGGGCAAACCCGTGGTCGCTACCGAGTTTCCGCATGCAATCGAGCTCGTCGGTCGTGGTTGTGGGTTGCTCGTACCGCACGCAGATCCCGCCGCGCTCGCCAACGCGATCCAGATGCTCACCGACTACCCCGACACCCTGCGCAGCATGGAGCAACAGGCGATCGCGATCGGTCAAGAACACGACTGGAAGAACGTCGCCGCGGCGTACTGCCAACTGGGCGACCAACTGAGCACGGTGGCGCAGGCCTCATGACGACAATCGCGAGCGAGCCAATATCTTTCCGGCATCTTGCGTTGCTTACTGACGACCGAGGAATCCTCGAGCACGCCAAAGGCACGGAGCCGCGCTATCAGCACGGCTACTGCACCGACGACAACGCGCGTTTACTCATCGTCAGCAGCAGGGCGGACGCGGGCATGTCGTCGGCCAAGGTGCTGGCCACCGTAGGACTCAACTTCCTCCTCGATGCGATGGCGCCAGATGGCTCGTTCCGCAACAGGATGAGCTTCGAGCGTTGCTGGGTGGACGAGCCCTGCACCAACGATTGTTGGGGTCGCGCGTTGTGGGGGCTGGGCACCGCGTGCTCGTTATCCACCGACCACTCGATGAGGGCTGTCGCGATCAAGGCATTCGACAAGTCCGCAGCGCTGCGCTCGGAACATCCTCGAAGCATGGCCTTCGCCGCACTCGGTGCAGCCGAGGTAGTGCGAGTTGATCGGCAACACGAACTCGCCCGACAACTCTTGGCAGATGCCGCGGCCATGATCGACCAGCCAGGGCAGTCGAGTTCATGGCCATGGCCCCAGCCTCGTCTCACCTACTGCAACGCTTCGCTTCCCGAGGTACTGATCGCTGCCGGATCACTGCTCAACGAGAAACGGTGGGAGAAGCTCGGTCTCGAATTGCTCCATTGGTTGCTCGAAACGGAGACTCTCGATCAACATCTGTCAGTAACGCCCGCGGCTGGGCGCGGCCCCGGCGACCCAAAGCCAGCATTCGATCAGCAGCCGATCGAGGTTGCGGCCCTCGCCGATGCGTGCACACGTGCACATCGAGTCACCGGTTCCAACGAGTGGCTCGAAGGCATCGCGATGTCGATCGCATGGTTCCAGGGGCGCAACGACGCGCATGTCCCAATGATCGACCATTCCTCCGGTGGCGGTTACGACGGACTCGAGCCCAACGGAGTCAACATCAATCAAGGTGCCGAATCGACGATTGCCATGTTGATGACGTTGCAGCACCAGAGTCTCGTACCGCGGGGAGAGAAATGGATCTGGTGACGACCACACCCCTTCACTTGAGACCCGATCCCTCACGAGTGTTGCCCCGACTGTTCGTCGCGGGTCAGGACAACTATGGAACGAGGCAAACACGCGGCAGCGTGGTACTCGACCGGATCATGGAGCTCTCCGAACACGAGGTGGCAATGGCGCTCGGAGACGTGGAGGGGCGCTTCGGTGATCGGCACACGAACCTCAACTTCACCCTCGACCAACATGCCCAACGTCTGGCCCGCAAGTTGCTCCAGAACCAGGAGATCTCCGACGCTCGATGGCGGCTGATTGGCGCAACCTTCACCATGGAGTACGCCGTTGAAGGCGCGTCGCTTAGCAATCCGTCGGCCGTACTCCACCCCAACCAGCTCGATCCCCACGGCAACTCACAGCGTTTCGTGATGACCGTGCGCTGTATCGGCGAAGGTCACCGCTCCTCAATCGGTTTTCGCGCCGGGTCGATCACTCGCGAGGGGCACGTCTCCATCGAGCCCGTCAAACACTCGCTCTCTACGGGGACGTACGGAGAGGCCCCGCTCTACAAGCGATCCTTCGCACACTTGTTGTATGAGCGAGACATGTTCGCCGAGAACGCACAGTTCGTGCTGGATGATCTCGGAAGATCCTTCAGTCACTCCCAACTGGAGGTGCAGCTCAACCGCCTGCAGCACAACCGCGACACGTTCTTGAATGTGGATCAAACGATCCGACGATTCCGGGAGATTGCTGAGCGCTCGTACTCTGTGCGGTTCAGCCCCGACACCGACATCTCCGAGCGACTGTTGTGGCCACTCGCGGCGGTCGAGGAACACGGCATGGAGGACGCCCGGTGCGTCCGATTCACCGACAAAGACGGATCTGTGACGTACCTTGCCACGTACACCGCATTTGACGGACTGCACATCACCCAACAGTTGTTGCGCACGCGCGACTTCCTCACGTTCACCATCCACCCCGTCACTGGTGCGTCCGCAGGTGGCAAGGGGCTCGCAATCTTTCCGCGACAAGTAGACGGAAAGTACGTGGCGCTATCGCGGGCGGACCACGAATCGAACTCGATCGCGTTCTCCGACACGCTCGAACACTGGGAGGGGCGCCATATCGTCCAGGTTCCTCGTAGGCCGTGGGAGATCATCCAATTGGGAAACTGCGGCTCACCGATCGAGACATCGGAAGGTTGGCTGGTGCTCACACATGCGGTTGGGCCGATGCGCACCTACTACATCAGCGCGATGCTCCTAAATCTCGCCGATCCGACGAAAGTGATCGCCTCGCTGGACGAGCCACTCATTGCACCGCGCCAGGAAGTGCGCCACGGATATGTGCCCAATGTCGTGTATTCCTGTGGCTCACTTCGAGTGGACGACATGTTGATGATGCCGTTTGGAATCGCCGACCAATCGATCGGCATCGGCACGCTCAAGGTCTCAGAGCTTGTCGGGGCCTTACTCGCGAAAGTCTGAGCGACGGGGAGCAAGCATGAGGTTCGCAGTAGGTCGCCAGACGGTCATCGGATCAGCACTGATCGCGTTCGGTCTCG
>JAFMFC010000069.1 GCA_017856375.1 Ilumatobacteraceae bacterium
TTCCACACCAACTGCGCGATGGTGCCGCCCATCGAGTACCCAACGGGGATGAAATTGTTAATGCCGAGCAGGTCGGCAAGCGCGGCCACGTCGTCGGCGCAGTCTTCAAGTCGGAACGAGTTCTTGGAGCGAATTCCTCTGCCATGACCGCGGTGGTCGAGAGCCACCACTCGAAAGTGTTTGCCTAGTTCGTCGAATGCAGTGAACCAATTGAGATCTGCCGTTGCAGTCCAACCGTGCAACAACACCAGAGTTGGTGCATTCGCAGGTCCCGGTACTTCACGGATGAACGTCTGCCCACGACCAGGTATGTCGATGAGGCGGCCGGGAGGGAGCTGCATCGTTTAGTGGTGTGCCACCGCTTTGAGCACGCGTACCTTGAGTTTGGCCTTCGTCGGCGTTTCGTAGGTGATGGTGGCACCGGCCTTGGCCCCCATCAGTGCGGAACCGAGCGGCGAAGAGGGACTCATCACGCTGACATTCTCTGCCGCCGGCTTTTCCTCCACGTGACCAATCAAATAGTGCTCGGCCATGTCCTCACTGTCACCGTCGTAGAGGATCGTAACGACGGTTCCAAGGCCAACTGCACCGTCGGCAGTAGGGGGCACGATCTCTGCGTCGTCGAGGATCGACTCGATCTGGCGGATGCGACCCTCCATGTGCCCTTGCTCGTCCTTGGCAGCGTGGTAATCGCCGTTTTCCTTGAGGTCGCCCAGTGCCCGCGCCTTTTCGATCTTGTCGGCCACCTCGATGCGCCCCCGGGTGGTGAGGTCGTGCAACTCGGCCTTGAGCCGATCGTGTGCCGCCTGGGAGAGCAGGTGTTTCGCCATGCGCCAAAGGCTATCTGAGGGCTTTTCTCCGTACGATAAAGAGCTATGTCGAAGGGAACTCATCGCGTTGCAGTGGTTGGTGGTGACGGTATTGGGCCCGAAGTCACCGCAGAGGCGTTGAAGGTAATCGCCGCAGCTGGCGTGTCTCTCGACATCACATCGTTTGATCTCGGTGGAGCGCGCTATTTGCGCGACGGTGAAATTCTGTCCGACTCGACGCTTGCCGAGTTGCGCATGCATGACGCGATCCTGCTCGGCGCAGTTGGCACTCCGGACGTTCCGCCAGGTGTGATCGAACGAGGTCTGCTTTTGAAGATGCGCTTCGAGCTCGATCTGTACATCAATCAGCGTCCATTCAAGGGCACTGCTCCCGGGCATACCGCGCCGCACGACTTCGTGGTGGTGCGAGAGAACACCGAAGGCCCTTATGTGGGGGAAGGTGGAGTATTGCGCAAGGGCACACCGCACGAGGTGGCCACACAGGGCAGTGTCAATACCGCGCGCGGTGTGGAGCGCTGCGTTCGCTATGCCTTCGAGCTCGCTGCGTCGCGTCAGCGCAAGCATCTGACACTCGTGCACAAGACCAACGTGCTCACCTTTGCGGGTGACCTGTGGCAGCGCACGTTGAATCAAGTCGCCGAGGACTTTCCACAAGTTGGGACTGCGTACAACCATGTCGATGCCGCATGCATCTATTTCGTGCAGGATCCGCACCGCTACGACGTGATCGTCACCGACAATCTGTTCGGCGACATCCTCACTGATCTCGGTGGCGCCGTCTCGGGTGGAATTGGTGTGGCGTCGTCGGCCAACCTCAACCCTGCTCGCACTGGTCCTTCGATGTTCGAACCGGTGCACGGCTCCGCTCCCGACATTGTCGGTACCGGCAAGGCCAACCCGGTTGCCGCGATTCTCTCGGCTGCCCACATGCTCGAATTCCTCGGGGAGTCCGGTGCCGCCACGCGTTTGCGATCAGCGTGCGACGCACCCGTGACCGGCACCACTTCACAGATTGGCGACGAGATTGCCAAGCGAGTGGCGAAGTAGCCGGCGATAGTTTGTAACGAAACAGGGGAGTAGCGATGCCAATCACCACCACGCCAAAAATTTGGATGAACGGAAAGCTCGTCGACTGGGACAAGGCTCAGGTGCACGTGCTCACCCACACTCTTCACTACGGCACGGGTGTGTTCGAGGGAATTCGCGCGTACGAGACGGCGAATGGCCCCGCAATCTTCCGCCTGACCGATCACATCAAGCGCCTCTACAACTCGGCGCACATCCTGGGCATGGACATGCCGTACAGCGTCGAAGAGATCGTGCAGGCGACGAAGGACACGGTGCTCTCCACCGGTTTGCCGTCCTGCTACGTGCGCCCGATCGCCTATTACGGCTACGGCGAGATGGGGTTAAACACGCTGCCGTGCAAGGTGGACATCGCCATCGCCTGTTGGCCATGGGGTGCGTACCTCGGTGACGACGCCGTGGAAAAGGGTGTGCGAATGAAGATCTCGTCGTGGACGCGCCACGATCACAACACCATGCCCCCTGCTGCCAAGACGGTGGGCAACTATGTCAACTCGTCCCTGGCCAAGGTAGAGGCGCTGAAGGCCGGTTACGACGAAGCAATCATGCTTGCGCCCAATGGTCTCGTTGCTGAGTGCACGGGTGAGAACATCTTCTGCGCCCGTAACGGAGTCATCCTCACTCCGCCGCTGTCGGCGGGTGCCCTCGAAGGCATCACCCAGAACAGCGTGATGCGGATCGCTCGCGATCATGGCTTCGACATCCGCGTGGACAACATCGCGCGCAGCGATCTGTACGTGGCCGAGGAGATCTTCGTGTGCGGTACCGCAGCAGAAGTGGGTTCGGTGAGCTCAGTGGACGAGCGCAAGGTGCCGTGCCCCGGCCCAATGACCCGCGCAATTGCCGCCACGTACTCCAAGGCAGTGCGAGGCCAGGATCCGCGCTACGCCGAGTGGTGCGAGCTGGCCAAGAGCTGAACGACCGATTGACCGTCAAAGCGCACAGGCCGGTCAATCCCCGGTGACCGGCAAACCCTTGGTGGGGTGGCTCTTAGGCCTTTCCACACAGGCAGAGCAGTTTTCCACAGGGGTTTTCCACCGTTTATCCACAGATTGCCGGCTGAGGGGTTGTCGGGGGCTGATTTGAGCGCAAGACTTGTACCGATGTTTGGAACGGCTTTCATCGCGACCGAGATCATCATTATTTCGTAGGCGTGCGTCCGCATGGACGTACGCCGAAGCCGCCCAAACGGGCGGCTTTTTTGTTCCCCAAGAAAAGGACCGACAATGACAACACCACAAGCGACACAGCTGGTTGAAGTGTTCGATACCACCTTGCGCGACGGCATGCAGGTGGAGGGCGTCTCGGCCACGGTGGAGGACAAGCTGCGAATTGCAGAGCAGCTCGACCATCTCGGCGTGCACTTCATCGAGGGTGGATGGCCGGGTGCCAATCCGAAGGATGTCGAGTTCTTCGCCCGCGCGAAGCGTGAATTGAAACTGACGGCATCGACGCTCGTCGCATTCGGTTCGACTCGTCGTCCTGCAGGCAAGGTGGACGAGGACGTCACGCTCCGCAACCTCATTGAAGCCGAGACATCGGCAGTGTGCATCGTTGCCAAGTCTTGGGATTATCACGTCGAGCAAGCTCTGCAGACCACCCTCGAGGAGGGCGTGGCAATGGTTGCCGACTCGGTGAAGTTCCTCGGCTCGCACGATCGCCGAGTGCTCGTCGACCTCGAGCATTTCTTCGACGGATACAAGAACAACCCAGAGTTCGCATTGCGCGTGATCGAAGCAGCGGTGATCAACGGTGCCTCCCATCTGGTTCTCTGCGATACGAACGGTGGATCGTTGCCGCACGAGGTGCTCTCGATCGTTGCCGCCGTGCACCAGCACGTAGGCAGCGACGCGATCATCGGTATTCACTGTCACGACGACACGGGGTGCGCCGTGGCCAACTCGCTCGCAGCAGTAGAAAGCGGTGCACGCCATGTGCAAGGAACGCTGAACGGACTCGGTGAGCGCACTGGCAACACCAACCTGACGACGGTGATTCCCAACCTGCAGTTGAAGATGGGTTATCGCTGTCTGCCTGATGGTCGGTTGGAGCGTCTGACTGCGGTGAGTAACCACGTGGCTGAAGTATTGAACCGTCCACTCAACCCACAAGCGCCCTACGTCGGATCATCGGCGTTCGCCCACAAGGCGGGGTTACATGTCTCGGCAATTGCACGAGCGAAGGATGCTTACGAGCATGTTTCGCCGGACTTGGTCGGTAATGGAACGCGATTCCTCGTATCAGAGATGGCCGGAAAAGCCACGATCACGATGAAGGCCAAGGAGTTGGGTCTGACCATGGATGGTCCTGCGGTCAACCAGGTGATCGACGATTTGAAGCGTCTCGAACACGAGGGTTATCACTTTGAAGCGGCTGATGCGTCGCTTGAATTGCTGATGCGTCGAGCAACCGGTTGGAAACAGCCGTTTTTCGAGGTTGAGACGATGCGAGTGATCACCGACGAGCACGCTTCAGGCGAGTTCACCACTGAAGCCACCGTGAAGGTGTGGGTGGGTGAAAAGCGTGAAGTGAGCACGGCAGAGGGAAATGGTCCCGTGAACGCCATTGATAAGGCTCTTCGTGCAGCCCTTCTGTCGCACTTGCCAGCACTCGAGAAGGTGCACCTCACCGATTACAAGGTGCGCATCCTCGACTCGTCATCGGCAACTGGAGCCGTAACACGTGTGTTGCTGGACGCGTCCAACGGTGGTCGTTCTTGGACGACGATTGGCGTTTCATCGAACATCATCGAAGCTTCGTGGCGAGCTCTCGAAGAATCGCTTGTCTACGGACTACTTCACGCCGAATAGGTCGGAAGAAGTAGGCTCGCCAACCAGATGGCCGCGCCGAAATTCACACCCGTCAACCCCACACATCATCCGCGCTCGTACGAGTCGCCGCGCCATGTGCCTGATCAATGGCATCTCGGTCGCCCTGCGGAAATCGCCGGACGTCAGCCCGTTGGCGATCGCCTCGGGGCGCAAGGACCTGATCAGGGTTACGCGCTCACCTTGGCCACCTTGCTGTCGAATGAGATTCGACTACAGGAAGGTGAACGACTAGACGACGCAATTCGCGGATGTCTCGGTATTGCACTACGCCGCGCTTCACGCTTCGGTCGCGCGCCGGTGATTCATGACGTGCGATTCGCATTCACGATTTGGGGCTGGTTCCTCGATCAACCGCCGGCAGATCTCGTCGTGCGTCGACGAAAGTTGTTCGCCGGGCTTGGCAACGTGTTGCACCACTATGCCGAAGCTCGCGACCTCGTGGACATGGTGCCCGAGTCCACCTTCTTGCTCACGCCCGAGCAGGTGAAGTCGGCGATGCCCGGTAGTTGGCGGGCGCTCACCGGCGCCTAAACGGCGAATTTCTCCAAGTCGGCCAGCTCGACGAACTCGAGCGTCCTGATGTGTGTCGATCGCAGATTGACATTTGGCGCTTTGCCCGCCTCGAACGCCTCCTGCCAACGTGCAGCGCACAAACACCATCTGTCTCCGGGCTTCAAGCCGGGAAATTGATAGTGCGGCATCGGCGTGGAGAGGTCGTTGCCCATTCGCTTGGAGAACTCGAGAAACTCCTCGGTCATTACCGCGCAAACGGTGTGTACTCCGTGGTCATCACCACCTGTCTCGCAGCAACCGGTTCGATAGAAACCTGTCATGGGCGAGGAACAGCATTCGCCCAATGGTTCTCCGTACACGTTGACCTGCTTCGTCACGATGGTGAAGGTAGTCGTTCGATGAGCGAAATCGCCAAGCGAGATAGCCTGAACTGAAATGTCTGCGCCTCGCTATCGGTTTGCGCCGTCTCCCACTGGTTATTTCCATGTTGGAGGTGCGCGCACGGCGCTTTACAACTGGCTGCTGGCACTGAAGAACGGCGGCACGTTCGTGTTGCGCATCGAGGACACCGACGAATCCCGTAACCAACCTCAATGGACACAGGGAATCATCGACGCCCTCGAATGGCTCGGCATCCATCACCATGACAGCCACTTTGAAGGCCCGTATTTCCAGTCCGCAAATGCGGCGGAACACATTGCAGCAGCCATGCGTCTGTACGAACAGGGCAACGCATATTTCTGCGATCAGACGACCGAGCAGATTCAGGCTCGAGCGAAAGAAAAGGGCATCACGGGATACGACGGGTTCTCCCGCGACCGTGGGCTCGGCCCCGGTGAGGGGAGAGTGTTGCGTTTTCGTGTTCCCGATGGAAAGACGGTGGTGCACGATCTCGTGCGCGGAGTTGTGGAGTTCGACAACTCGACTATCGAAGACTTCGTGCTTCTGCGTGGCAATGGCACGCCAGTGTTCCTCATCGCCAATGTCGTCGACGATGTCTTGATGAAGATCTCTAATGTGATTCGCGCCGAAGAGCATCTACCCAATGCTCCAAAACAGCAGATGTTGTTCGAAGCTTTGGGTGAGACGGTTCCTGCGTGGGCGCATGTTCCTGTATTGGTGAATGAACAGCGCAAGAAGTTATCCAAGCGACGCGACAAGGTTGCAGTTGAGCAGTATCGCGAGGAGGGAATCCTCGCTTCGGCAATGACCAACTACTTGATGACGCTTGGTTGGGCGCCAAGTGGGGACACTGAGATTGTTCCGTGGCAGACGATCATTGATCAGTTCCGGCTGGAAGACGTCAACCATTCGCCGGCTTTCTTCGATGTGAAGAAACTGCTCGCATTCAACGGCGAGTACATACGCATGATGTCGCTCGATGATTTCATTGCTGCCGCCGAGGAGGTCTTTTCGAGCTCTGCACCGTGGTCGCCCGAGAGATATCGACCGGAAATGTTTCGTGCGATGGCTCCGCTCGTGCAGACACGTGTGGCGCTTGTGCCGGAGGCGATTCCGATGGTTGACTTTCTGTTCCTCCCAGAACCGCCCATCGATGATGACGCATTCGCCAAATCGTTCTCAGCCGAATGGGCTGTGCCAGCCCTCCGGGACATCGCTGCCGAATTTGGATCGTGCGAGTTCACTGCCGAATCGTTGAAGTCTGCGACCGAGCGCGTGGGGGAAAAGCATCAAGTGAAGTTGGGCAAACTTCAGGCGCCACTTCGCGTGGCGATCACCGGGCGCACCGTCGGTCCTCCCTTGTTCGAGCCGATCGAATTGCTCGGGAGAGACGAGACTTTGCGTCGAATTCACTCGGCGATCAATCGCGCCTCGTGACGCTGCGCACTCTCGCCCGCTCGTTGTCGACTCTCGCAGCACTGTTGCTCGTGTACTTGGGGGTATGCGTGGGGCAAGTGTGGTGGACGGGGAGCACCGACCAAGCTCGTTCGGTAGAGGCGATCGTGGTCATGGGGGTGGCGCAATACGACGGGAGACCGTCCCCTCAACTGCAGGCGCGACTCGACCATGTGATCACCTTGTGGAATGCAGGTACTGCGCCGCTAGTAGTGACAACCGGTGGCAATCAGCCAGGCGACCGATTCACCGAAGCTGAAGCATCCCAGCGTTACTTGGTGGAGGCAGGGGTGCCGGAATCGGCGATCATTCTGGAAAATCTTGGCTCCTCAACGTTGGACTCACTACGGCGAGTGCACGACATACTTGCCAACCAGGACATCACGGAAATTCTCATCGTGACCGATGCGTACCATGCAGCGAGATCGCGAATGGTGGCCCGCGATCTTGGAATGGTCGCCCATGTTTCGGCGACGCCCACCTCGGTGGTGACGGGTTCGCAGAATATTCGCCGTCACATCGAAGAGGGACTCGGCGTTGCGCTCGCCAACTTCATCGGTTTTGAGGCATTGGAACGTCTCACCAATTAGGCGTGTCGCTAAACAGAGAGGGTTGGTATCCTCAAGTCATCACTCTGGGGAGTGGTGTAACTGGCAACACAGCAGATTCTGGTTCTGTTATTCAGGGTTCGATTCCTTGCTCCCCAACTTCGC
>JAFMFC010000010.1 GCA_017856375.1 Ilumatobacteraceae bacterium
GAGACGGTGCCGTGGTACGACGCCAAGTTGTATGCGAGCACCCAAGTGGTGGATGAAGCGCGCCATGTCGAAGTGTTTGCGCGATACCTCGACGAAAAGATGGAAGGCGGGTATCAGATCAACACCCATCTCGGGATGTTGCTCGACGACGTCGTCAACGACTCACGATGGGACATGACCTACCTCGGCATGCAGATCATGGTCGAAGGCCTCGCCCTTGCAGCGTTCGGATTCCTCCACCAGCTCACCAACGAGCCTCTCCTCAAGCACTTGCTGCGTTATGTGATGAGCGACGAGGCACGTCATGTGGCATTCGGTGTGCTCAGCCTGAAAGAGGTGTACGACGGCATGACCGACGCGGAGATCAAGGATCGCCAGGAATTTGCCTTCGAAGCCAGCGTTCGGATGCGTGATCGCTTCCTGCAACAAGAAGTGTGGCATCACATGGGTGTCGACCCGAAGCAGGTCATCCCATTGATGATCAACGACCCGGGTCGCAAAATGTTCCAGCAGATGTTGTTCTCCAAAATCGTGCCGAACTGCAAGAAGTTGGGATTGCTCGATCGCAATGAAGCGTGGCTGCGTCGTCGCTTCGAAGACATGGGCGTCATCCAGTTCGAGGACTGGGAGAACACCGGCGAGGAATACCTCAAGTTCGAACTCGGTCAGGAAGCACCGCAAGCCTGACGTTTCGGGCGGCGGGGTTAGTATCTCGCCATGCCACGGTTTGGTCGCGTCGTCACGGCGATGGTTACGCCGTTCAATCGTGACCAGTCGCTAAACCTCGACGGCGCTCGCCGTCTAGCCAAGTGGTTGCAGGACAACGGCAACGACGGTCTGGTCGTTGCGGGCACCACGGGGGAATCTTCGGTGCTCACGGACGACGAGCGGCTTTCGCTGTTTGAGGCGGTCATCTCGGCGGTCAGCATCCCCGTTATTGCGGGTACTGGCACCAATGACACTGCGCATTCGATTCATCTGACGAAACAAGCGACGGCTCTTGGCGCAGCCGGCATTCTTGCCGTTACGCCGTATTACAACCGTCCGTCGCAGGCAGGTATCGAGGCGCACATGCGCGCGGTGTGTGGTGCGACTTCACTTCCGGTGGTGCTTTACGACATTCCGGTTCGTACCGGCCGCAAGATGTCCACACCGTTGTTGTTAAAACTTGCGCGCGAAGTAAAGAACGTCGCTGCGCTGAAGGATGCGGCGGGTAATCCGGCCGAATCGGCTCTCTTGATGTCGCAGGCGCCCGCAGGATTCGAGCTTTATTCGGGTGATGACAACCTCACGCTCCCGTTTCTCTCGATCGGTGGGTGTGGCGTGATTGGCGTTGCCACCCATTGGTGTGCAGAGGACCACCAGGAGTTGTTTGACAAGTGGGAGGCGGGTGATGTGGCTGGAGCGCGCAAGGTGAATGCGCGACTGCTCGAGAGCTTCGCGTTCGAAACGGGAGACGAGAACCCCAATCCGCTGCCAAGCAAGGTGATGATGAACGTGCTCGGCTTGGATGTCGGTGAGGCGCGCTTGCCAATGGGTCCGCCTCCCGCGGGCCTCGAGGAGCGAGCACGCACGGTGCTCGACAACCTCCGCGCTGCGCGAGCCGCCAAGTAATGGCAGCCAGCGTTCGCGTTGCCTTTCTCGGCGGTCTCGGCGAGATCGGTCGCAACTGCATGGTGGTGGAGCAGGACGAACGACTGCTGATTATCGATTGCGGGTTGATGTTCCCTGATCCCGACATGCACGGCATCGATCTCGTGCTGCCGGACTTCACCTATCTTCGGGAAAATGCCGACCGGATCGAGGCGTGCGTAGCAACCCATGGTCACGAGGATCACGTGGGTGGCTTGCAATTCCTGCTTCGTGACTTGTCATTTCCTATCTATGGCTCGAAAGTGACGCTTGGTTTGGCCCGTCACCGCATCGAGGAAGCCGGTCTGTTGGGCAACACCGAGTTGATAGCGGTTGCCGACAATGAGCGTCGACAAATTGGTCCCTTCGACGTGGAATTCATTCCCGTGACGCATTCGGTGCCTCACGCACACGCCATCGCGCTGCACACGCCGCAGGGTGTGATCATCCATTCGGGCGACTTCAAGATCGATCTCACGCCCGTGGACGATCGTCGCACCGATCTGGCACGTCTCGGCGCCCTTGCCGCCGGTGATGGCATTCGTCTTTTGATGTGCGACAGTACGAACGCGGAAGAACGCGGCTTTGCCCCTTCGGAGCGGAATGTGGGGAAGGTGTTGCGTCAGTTGTTTGCCGAGCACCGTGATCAGCGGATCATCACCGCGAGTTTTGCGAGCCACATTCATCGTGTGCAGCAGATTGCCGAAGCAGCGGTGGAGTCCGGTCGTGTGGTGGCGACACTTGGTCGATCGATGGTGAACAACGTTCGCCTCGCACGCGATCTCGGACTCATCCAGATTCCCGACCGACATTTCGTGTCGATCGAAGACATCGACGATTACCCGCCGAACGAAGTGTGCATCGTCTCCACGGGTTCACAAGGCGAGCCGATGGCCGCACTGTCGTTGCTTGCTCGTGGCGACTCGAAATACGTGAAGATCGGGCCTCGCGACACGGTGATCTTCTCCAGCCATGCGATTCCTGGAAACGAGTCGAACGTCAATCGTGTGATCGATGGATTGCTGCGTGCTGGTGCGGAGGTGGTGCACTCGGGTTTGGCCGATGTGCATGCCACGGGCCACGCCCAAGCTGAGGACTTGAAGATGTATCTCTCCATCTGCGAGCCCGAGTGGTTCGTGCCGATTCATGGCGAGTACCACCACCTTGTGGCCAACGCGCGTCATGCTCGCACGATGGGCGTACCCGAATCGCGCACCATGTTGTGCGAAGACGGTGACGTGATCGAGATTTCCGACGACGGGATCGAACTCGTTGGACGTGTGCCGGCTGGAATGCTGTACGTAGACGGCGTAGTGGGGGACGTGGGGCAAGGTGTGCTGCGCGATCGTCGCGTGCTGGCTGAAGAAGGTGTGGTGATTGTCGTCGTCACCGTCGACGTAGAAGCAGGCTCGGTGCTCGTTGGCCCAGAAGTGATCACTCGCGGATGGGTATATGCGCCCGAAGCAGAAGACTTGATTGACGAGGCATGTGAGACGGTCGCGGCGGCAGTTGAATCCGCCTTGGGCCGAGGAGTTCGTGATGTGGACGCACTGGAAAAAGAGGTCCGTCGCGCGGCGGGCAAGTTCGTGGGTGAGCGCACCAAGCGCCGACCGATGATCGTGCCCGTGGTCATGGAGGCATGACCACCGAGTAGTGGTCATGGAGGCATGACCACCGGTTGATAGTCATGGAAGCATGACGGTCTAACGGGAATCCCCGATTTGCCCCATACCCCGGGGGTACCGTTGTTCAATGGCCACCAAGCCCCGTAAGGCCGCTGCCCGTCCGCGCGCCGAAGCTCCTCGAGTGGTGCGGAGCCATGCCCAAGAAGACCCGGCCGAGGTCTATGTCCGCCGCCGTCCCTCGGTGCTGCGCGAGATCCTTGCTGGCCGGGGGCATGAGTTCGGCGGGGTGGCGCTCGTTTGCCTGGGCGTCTTGCTCGTGATGTCGGTGTTTTTCGAGATGGCCGGTCCGCTCGGACGCCTTCTCGACACCACCCTTTCGTCACTCGTTGGCGTGGGTCGATTCCTCACGCCGTTCATGGCTGTCGGCTTCGGGGTCGCATTCATTAAGCGAGCAGAAGTTCAACATCGGGTGCGGCTCAGCGTTGGTTTGTCGATCATCGCATGGTCATTGCTTGGCATCATCCACATCATTTGGGGCACTGGGTCGGTGGAAGCCGATGTCGATGCGTTGTCGCGTGCTGGTGGTTGGTTTGGTTGGTTGGCGGGTCAGCCGCTGAGCGATGTCACGACGCGACTCGCCGCAACGGTCATCTTGCTTGCAGTCATTTTCTGTGGTGTGCTCATTCTCACGGCGAGCACTCCTGCCGAACTGTGGCGACGCACCCGCGCATGGGTGAATGGCGTGTCGGTGCCGCAGCGACGGTCACGCGACGTGTCGTCACTCGACGAAACGTCGGATGACGATCGCGGATTCGCCGAGCACCATGCCCCCGAGTTCTACGACGTTGGTCTCGATGACTTGTACCCCGCTGCGCCTGAAGTCAAACCGAAGAAGCGTCGGTTGCGTCGCGAAAAGTCGGTGGAGTCTGAAACGGATGAATCGGTGGATGACGTGCAAGAGCAAGTTGCTTCGCCATCTCCGCGAGCCACCAAGTTGATGAAGGGCGAGCCGCAGCAGATGCCGCTTGGCCCGGGCGCAAAACCGAGTGCGTGGACATTGCCCACGCTCGACATGTTGAGCGTCACTCGTCACGAGCGTGCAGACGAGCGCGTCACCGAAGAGCGCGGTGAGCGACTGATCGAGGCGCTCCGCGAACATGGGGTGGAGACGGAGCTCGTCGGTTATACGCGAGGACCAACCGTCACCCGATATGAACTTTCGCTCGGAGGAGGCGTGAAGGTGGCCAAGGTCACATCGTTGTCACGCGATATCGCGTACACGATGGCTGCCACCGACGTGAGAATTCTCGCGCCGATCCCCGGCAAGTCGGCCATTGGTATCGAAGTGCCCAACGCGCAACGTGAGTTGGTCTCCTTGGGCGATCTGATGAGTTCGCAAGAGGCTCGTTCAGCGATGCATCCGCTCGATGTCGGCATCGGCAAGGACATTGCGGGTCGTGCGGTGTTCCTGAACCTCGCCAACACCCCGCATATGTTGATTGCGGGAACAACCGGTGCAGGAAAGTCGAGTGCAATCAATTGCATCATCACCTCGATCCTGATGCGCTCCACTCCCGAGCAAGTGCGCCTTATCCTCATCGATCCGAAACAGGTTGAAATGGCACAGTACGCGCGCTTGCCACACCTGCTCACGCCGCCAGTGACCAACCCCAAGAAGGCAGCAAATGCTCTCGGTTGGGCGGTGAAGGAAATGGAGCGCCGCTACGACCTGCTTGTCGAAGCTGGTTTCCGCGACATCGTCGGCTACAACGCGGCGTTCGATCGTGGTGACTTCGAAAGCGAAGAAGCGGGCAATTTCGAGCGGATGCCTTACATCCTCGTGGTGGTAGACGAATTGAACGACCTGATGATGGTTGCCGCCCGCGACGTGGAAGATTGCATCACCCGTATCGCTCAGAAAGCACGTGCCGTAGGCATCCACTTGATCGTCGCTACTCAGCGCCCAAGCGTGAACGTGATCACCGGTGTGATCAAGGCGAATATTCCGGCGCGAATGGCGTTTGCCGTATCCAGTCTCACCGACAGCCGCGTGATCCTCGATCAACCGGGGGCGGAGAAGTTGGTGGGCAAGGGCGACATGTTGCTTCTGCCGGGCAACACCTCGGTTTCGCAGCGTTTGCAGTCAGCATGGGTGGACGAAAACGAGGTGCGCAAGGTGGTGGGCACGTGGCGTCGTCAGGCACCCGAAGTCGTCTACGTCTCTGGCGTCGACGGCGAACAACAAAGTGAGCATGGCGGTGGGCTGTTCCAAACTGGCGACAGCGAAGAGGACGAATTGTTGCGACAAGCTATGGATCTCGTCGTGCGCACGCGACAGGGTTCCACCTCGATGTTGCAGCGCAAGTTGAAGGTGGGCTTTGCCCGTGCCGGTCGCTTGATGGACTTGCTCGAGTCACGTGGTGTGGTGGGGCCAAGTGAAGGCTCCAAGCCTCGCGAGGTGTTGATGACGGTGGAAGAGCTCGAGGAGCTGCAGCGCGCCAGCTAAATCGCCTTGGCTCGGTGAGGGCTACGGTTGCCCCATGAGCGAATTTGTCGAAGTGGCCTCTGGCCTCCGGTTTCCTGAAGGTCCTGTCGTTCTTGCGGATGGATCGATTGCACTCGTCGAGATGTTTGGTCAGTGCGTCACTCGAATTGGGAGTGACGGATCCAAGACCAAGATCGCCGATGTCAGGGGTGGTCCAAATGGTCTCGCCCTTGGACCTGACGGCGCCCTCTACGTCTGCAACAACGGGGGATCCTTCGGCGAGGTGGATTTCTTCGGCCTTACTTTTCCAGGCCCGATGAATCCCGATGATTACATCGGCGGACGGATTCAGCGACTCGATGCTTCGACTGGTGAGTTACGTGATCTCTATACGCACTGTGACGGTGTTGCTCTGCGTGGTCCCAACGATCTCGTGTTCGATGCGCAAGGTGGTTTCTATTTCACCGATCACGGCATTCGCTTCGGTCGACAAGCGGACATCTCGTCGATCTTTTACGCCACGACCGATGGTTCGATGATTCGTGAGGTGGTGCATCCGACAGACTCGCCGAACGGCATCGGGCTCTCGCCCGACGGCGCAACGTTGTACTGGGCGGAGACTCACACCGGTCGTGTGTTCAAGGCGGCGATCACGGGGCCGGGAGAAGTGGCGCATCATTCGCCGATTGACCCCTCGGCGTTGTTGGTCGGCCTAGGAGGTTTGCAGTTGTTGGACTCACTCGCCGTTGACGGTGAGGGAAATGTATGTGTCGCGACTCTCGGTTTGCAGACAGCCGGGATCACCGTGGTGTCTCCGAGCGGGGAGGTGCTTCGCCAAATTCTCACTAACGACCCTCTGACCACCAACATCTGTTTCGGCGGCGCCGACTTGCGCACTGCGTACATCACGCTCTCCGGCACGGGTCGATTGGTGTCGATGCAGTGGCCCTGCGCTGGTCTTCGCCTCCACGCCTGAGCCAACCTCACGAAGCGCGAGAGAGGAGCCCAGTAGGCTCATTCGTCGTGCAACGCTTCTACGTCGAGACGTTGGGATGCCCCAAGAACGACGTGGACTCGGACAAGATCATCGGATCTCTTCAACGCGACGGCCTCGCTCGCACCAGCGATCCCGAGCAAGCCGATGTCATTGTCGTCAATACCTGCGCCTTCATCGAGGAGGCTCGCAAGGAGAGCATCGACACGGTGCTTGCACTCGGTGAAAAGCGCAAGAGCGGCGCCCGATTAGTGGTGACCGGGTGCATGGCCGAGCGTTATGGCCAGGAACTTGCCGAGGCGATCCCCGAGGCCGACCAAGTGGCGGGTTTCGGCGTGCCCATTCAACTCTCGAAGAAGGCCGACAAGGCGGTTCCGTCGTTCGACTTGCTCAACCTTCCACGCCCGAAGTCGGTTGCTCCGTGGGCATACGTGAAGATCGCGGAGGGATGTGATCGCACGTGTGGTTTCTGTGCGATTCCCTCGTTCAGAGGACCGCAACGTAGTCGCGATGTCGACTCGATACTCCGCGAAGTGGAGCAACTTGAAGTTCAGGAAGTCGTTCTCGTGGCGCAGGATCTCGCGAGTTACGGCAAGGATCGCCCCGAGGAACTCGGTGCCGGATCGATCGTGCGCTTGGTGAATGACGTGAGCTCGCTTGTCGAGTGGACGCGACTTCTGTACCTGTATCCGAGCGATCTGTCCGATGCTTTGATCGAGGCGATCTTGGCCACTGGCGTCCCATACTTCGATCTTTCATTGCAGCATGTGTCGAAGGAACACCTGCGGCGAATGCGGCGCTGGGGCGACGGGAGTCGATTCCTCGAACGCATCCAGCGAATCCGCTCGTTGTCTCCCGATGCGACATTCCGGAGCAATTTCATTGTTGGCTACCCAGGCGAGACCGAAGAGGATCACGACCAACTACTCCGTTTTGTGGAGCAAGCCCAGTTGGACTGGTGCGGGTTCTTTACCTTCAGCCCGGAAGAGGGAACTCATGCACTCTCGCTGCCGAACCACGTTCCTCAATCGCTGATGAACGAGCGCATCGCGGAGTTGCGTGAGTTACAAGACAACATCACAGCTGCGCGGAGAGATGAACTCATCGGCGAAACAATTCGAGTGCTCGTCGACGAGCGTGGCGTGGGACGTAGTCATCGTGAAGCCCCCAGTATCGATGGGGTCGTACATGTGAGCTCGGAATTGCAAGTGGGTCAGTTCCACGAGGTTCGGATTACCGATGCCATGGGCCCAGACCTTGTTGCAGAGGGTGCACTCGTGGGAGCTGACCATGCCGGTTGATCCGAATTCGCTGGCCACCTGGGCGAATGCCGTCACCGTGGGGCGAATTCTCGTGTCGCCGGTCATGTTCACCTTGATTCCGAACGACAAAAACGGCTCATGGATCGCCCTCGGGCTGTGGTTCGTACTGTGCGTGAGCGATGTATTCGACGGTTACCTGGCACGGCGGCACGGCACCACGAAGAGCGGCGCTTTTCTCGATCCGCTGGCAGACAAGGTGCTGGTACTCGGGGCCATGTTCACGCTCGTCAGCCGTGAGGTGTTCTGGGTGGTTCCTGTCGTGATCATCGCTGCTCGTGAAGTAATCGTCAGCATCTACCGTGTGGTGGTCGGATCCAAGGGAGTCAGTGTCCCAGCGAGCCGGACGGCAAAGGTGAAAACGCTCAGTCAGCAACTCGCCGTGGCGTTTGCGCTGATGCCGCTTACCGCACTCGACCACACCTGGTTGTGGCAAGGACTGCTCTGGCTGGCGGTATTCCTCACGATTCTCTCCGGTGTCCAGTACGCAGTGCAGGCCCTGCGGCCGCGACGGGTGGCGTAACGTGCGCTGCGACGTCGTTGCCATCGGCACGGAACTACTCCTTGGGCAAATCGTCGATACCAATTCGTCATGGTTGGGCGAACGATTGGCGATGGCCGGTATTGACTCCTGCCTCCAAGTGAAGGTGGGTGACAACAAGGGCCGGATGGTCAAGGCCATCCGCAGCACTCTGGCAGATGCCGATGCGATCGTCATCTGCGGTGGTCTCGGACCTACGCACGACGACATCACGAGGGAAGCAATCGCCGAGGTGATGGGCGTGGACTTGGAGTTCGATGACGACGTGGCGGTGCGGATCGCCGAGATGTTCTCGATGCGCAATCGCCGCATGCCTGAGATCAACATGCGACAGGCGATGGTGCCACGCGGCGCAACCGTGATCGAACAGCGCCGTGGAACTGCGCCCGGTTTGATCTGCCCCGTGGGCGACAAGGTGATCTACGCGGTTCCCGGCGTTCCGCATGAGTTGTACGAAATGTTCGACCGCGCGATCTTGCCTGATCTGCTCGGCCGGTCGGGGAGCGCATCGGTGATTGTGAGCAGGACGTTGCGCACCTGGGGCGAGAGCGAAAGTGGACTAAACGAACGCTTGCATGGTGTTATTCAGCGACTCGATAAAGCCGGTAACCCAACGCTTGCGTTCCTCGCCAGTGGTTGGGAGGGAATCAAGGTCCGTCTTACGGCGAAGGCTGCAACTCGCGACGAAGCCGAGGATTTGTTGAACGAGTGGGATCGTGCCGTGCGCGACGAGGTGGGCAACATCGTGTTCGGGGTGGATGGCGACACGATGGAGTCGGTGATCGTCGGCATGTTGAACGACAGAGGACTCACCCTCGGATTGGCGGAATCGGTGACAGGTGGCCTCGTGACTGGGCGTATCACCAACGTGCCCGGTTCGAGCGCGGTGTTGCGTGGCGGTGTGGTCTCCTATGCGAGCGAAGTGAAGTACTCGTTGCTCGAAGTGCCAAGTGGTCCGGTGGTGAGCGAAGAGGCAGCGATAGCGATGGCTGTGGGCGCCAAGCGAGTACTCGGTTCGGATATCGGTCTCGCTCTTACTGGCGTCGCTGGTCCAGATTCACAGGAGGGCCACCAACCGGGGACGTTATGCATTGGTTTGGTGATGGACGACGGTCGAACTCATTCCACAATGCTCAACTTGTCGGGTACTCGTGACTTGATGCGTCAACTCTCGGTGATCTCGTCACTCGATTTCTTGCGCAAGAGACTTCTCCAGAAATGAGAAAAGCCCCCGACCCACAGGGCCGGGGGCTTTTGCTCTTCGATCAGGCGGCGCGATAGCCCTCGGACTCGCTACGAGCGAGTGCGATTGACATGATCACGAGACCGTAAGCGGCCTTGGCCAGAACGTCTGATGCCGAGTAACCCACCTGGATGACGGTGGCTGCCTCTTCAGCGGACAGACCGATTTGCTCCGACAACCAGCTGGTGGAGTCACCGAGGATGTAGAAGATCGGGTAGATGCCCCAGGTGAAGAGGAGCAGGTAGCGAACGTTGTTGAGCTTCTTGCCAACTTCGCCAGCCTGGCTCTTGAGAGCCTTGCCGACTTCGCCTGCGAAGAGCTCGTACAGCACGTACAGCATGAACGCACCAGAGATGGCGCCCCACACGGTGCGCGAGGTGGAGCCGAACTCGGCGACCTCACCCGGATAACCGGTGGCGATCATGAGGAGCGCGCCAACGACGAGTCGTGGGGTCACCTTCTTGGCCACTGCCTTCGAGACGCCGGAGACCACTACGAGCTCCGCGACGAGAAGCGGAACGGTGAGGAGCCAGTCCGCGTAGCGGTAGCCCTCGTTCCAGGTGCCTTCGGAGAAGTTCGTGAACATTCTCCAGTAGTGATATGCCGCGATACCGCAGATCATCGCCGACATCGTGACCGCGCTGCGGTACGCCGGGGATACTCGGTTGCGGGAGACCAAGAAGTACACGAACGCGATACCCAATGTCGCGGTAGCGAACGAGAGTGCGTTGTATACGAGGTCTGGATTGCTGGTAACCAGCCCTGTCATTTCTTCCATTTTTCCCTCCAGGGGAGTAGTCAACGGACGGCAAACACCGTCCACTTCAATGTTTCCCCAGACGGACCGGCTGGGAGCGACTCTTGCGTGTTACAGGTTGATGACAGGCGGGGGGTCAAACCCTAAATTTTCAGCGTCAGTCCGCCATCTACGACAACTACTTGGCCCGTCACATATTTGTTACGAAGAAATCCAAGGACGGTCTCGACACAATCCTCGGGGGTGGCCGAACGCTGCAAAGGGGCAATGGCGCGAACGCCGGCGTGCTGGTCCTGCCAACTTTCGGTCCACGGTGTCTCCACAAGTCCGGGAGCCACTGCATTGACTCGCACGGGTGCATGACTCTTCGCGAGCAGCAGTGTCATGTGGTTAAGGGCTGCCTTGCTCATCGAATAGGCGATGGAACTACCCACCGGCCGAACGCCTGCGATTGAGGTGATGTTGACCACATTGGGGTCGCTTGACTTGCGGAGAAGCGGCATTGCCTGTTTCGTCAGTTCCCAGGTACCGAAAACATTCACCTCGAAGGTCTTGCGGAAGATTTCCTCGGACAGTGAGTCGAGATCGTGATGGGCGATCAACTTCGTCCATCCCGCATTGTTGACAAGAATGTCGAGTCCACCCAGCGATTCACATTTAGCAAGTAGGAGTTCGCGCGATTCGGCTTGCGCGATGTCGCCTTGCACGTAAGTGCCACCAATCTCTTCTGCCACACGAGTGCCAGCCTCCACCGACGATGCCGAATTGACCACAACCTTGGCGCCAAGTGACGCGAGTCGCCGTGCAATTGCTTCGCCGATTCCGCTTGATGATCCGGTAACGAGCGCTAAGCGCCCATTGAGTTCAGTCATGGTGGCTCAAACTAGCAACATAGGTCACCTAACCTCGTGGAGATGAGACGAACCCCCTTCGTCGCCTTGCTCGTTGTTGCGCTCATGGCGTGTACCTCGACGGCTGACACCTCCAATACATCCGAAACATCGAGCCCTGCTGAGACTTCCAGCACCATCGAAGAGGTAGGCGAGGAGTCGACCGTAACAACGGTGGTGGTTGAGGAAACGACCACCACCACTACCTCGACCACGGTTCCGCCGCTACCGGAACCCGAGACACGCTGCATCACCGTGTTGAAATGTCAGTTCACCTACCTCCAGGGCGTTGACTACTCACTGCTCAAGCTGGAGTTCACCGACTTCAGTGTGGCCGACCTGAAGAATGCGAAGTTCGTCAGAGCGAACCTCAAGGAGACGCTGTTCATTCGGGCGGACTTGACGAATGTCGACTTCACGGGAGCCGACTTATCGGGAGCAAATTTGACTGGAGCAATCGTGGCCGGAGCTAACTTCACGAATGCGAAGATGAAAGACACCGTGATTTGCTCGCTGGATCTCGAAACAGTTACGGGCATTGCATCGGCGCAGTTGAGCGAAGTGAAGACGTTCCGCGCCAAGGGCGCTCGCTATTGCCCGTGAGAATCCAGCGCGCTACAGATCGCCAGCCACAACCGTGGCGAAATGGTCGTGGAGTTCAATATGAAATCGCGGCCAATGGAGAAATGCCGGACGGGTGGACGTGGAAGTTGTCGACAGCCGACATCACCGAGGACGTTCCGTTTTCGGTTTTCCCTGAAGTTTCGAGACAGTTCTGTGTCGCCGACGGCAATGGGGTGGATCTGACGATCGACGGTGTCGTGCACCGCTGTGAACCGGGATCGATCACACCTTTCCCCGGCGATGCCGAGGTGCATGCTCGTCTCCTGAGCGGTCCGATGAGAGCGCTGAATTTGATGACGAGAGATGAAGACTCCAGTCGATTGGAAACCATGGGTGCGGGTCAAACAGTGAGTGGCGCCATTGTCGTGACCGCAATTTGCGGTGATGCTGAAGTGGTGATGGACGGAACCCCTGCTTCATTGCTGACGCTCGACTCGGTGATCGACCTCGTCGATGCGACGGTCGTGGTGAAATCGGGAACCATCGCGGTGCTCTTCCGCAAGAGCTGATTCAGCTGAAACGGGGCACTGCTTCGAGAAGCGCTCTCGAATGAGCATGCTGCGGTTGCCTGAATACCTCGCGGGTCGAACCTCGTTCGACGATTTCGCCATCATGCATGACAAGCACGTCTGAGCAGAGTCGGGCAATCACTGCGAGGTCGTGAGAGATGAGGAGTAGTCCAAGACCCAACCGGG
This sequence comes from Ilumatobacteraceae bacterium, assembly GCA_017856375.1. Lineage (GTDB taxonomy): Bacteria > Actinomycetota > Acidimicrobiia > Acidimicrobiales > Ilumatobacteraceae > UBA3006. Next base: position 12,806 of record JAFMFC010000010.1, read on the forward strand.
TAGTGAGATCTTCGAGCAACTCCAGGATTTCGTCACGAACGAGAGCATCGAGCGCGCTCACGGGCTCGTCAGCGATGAGCAGTCGTGGTCGAGGAGCAAGCGCCCGGGCGATGGCAACACGTTGGCGTTGCCCGCCTGAGAGCTGGTGGGGTCGACGATCGGCGATGTCATCGCCCAGTCCGACCAACTCGAGGACCTCTTGAACCCTTAAATCGTGGTTGCCATCAACAGCCAGGCATTCGAGTGGTTCACGGACTATTTCCGCGATGCTCATTTGGGGGTCGAGAGAGCTCCGTGGGTCTTGGAAGACCACTTGCACTTCGCTACGGAAACCTCGCATGTTTGCATTTTTGAGGGACGATCCTCGGTAGTGCACTTCACCTGAAGTCGGAGAGTCGAGTCCGAGCAGCAACTTGGCCAGAGTGGATTTGCCCGAGCCGGAGGATCCAATGAGTCCGATTCGTTGTCCTTCGTCAAGTAAGAGTGACACGTCGTGCACTGCCTGCACTTTGCTTTTGCGGGTAGCGCGGAATGTTCGGGTCAACGATCGGGCTTCGATGAGTGCGGTCATCGGGGTCCTCCGGTCAGTTCTCGCAGTGCCATTGCTGAACGTTTGGCACTGGACACGAGGCGATCGGTGTAGGGATCCTTCGGGGCGGCAAATACTGAGGCCGTATCGCCTTGCTCCACGAGTAGGCCCTGGTGCATCACGAGCACACGACTCGTCATCTGGTTGATCACGGCAAGATCGTGCGAAATGAAGATCAGCGAAGTTTTAGATTGGGTGGTGAGCTCGAGCAAGAGATCGAGGATCTCCCTTTGGACGGTGACATCGAGTGCGCTAGTCGGCTCGTCAGCAATGACGAGACCTGGTTCTCCGCACAATGCAATGGCGATGCCAACTCGTTGGCGTTGACCCCCCGAGAGTTGATGTGGGTACGCAGGAATCGCGTGCTGCGGAAGGCCCACTTTGGCGCACCATGCCTCGGAGCGTGCACGCGCCTCCGCTCGCGTGCACCGGTGGTGGCGATGGAGCGGTAGCGCGATTTGTTTCCAGATGGGCATCAGCGGGTTGAGCGAGGTGAGCGGTTCTTGAAACACCATTGAGATCCGCGATCCACGCAAGCGGGACATCTCTCGGTCATCGCCAAGTGGAAGAGCTGTTCCGTCTAAGGAGATGCCTCCCTGGATGTTTGCTCCCGCTGGCAGAAGGTCGAGAATCGCAAGTGCAGTCATGGTTTTTCCCGAACCCGACTCACCGATGATTCCCACGCGTTCGCCTTGTGCAAGATCAAACGTGAGCCCGTTGACTACTGTGCGTTTCCCGAAGCGAACTACGAGATCCTCTACGCGAAGGGTGCTCACGGGAGCTCCGTGTCCAGGCTTGGGTCAAGTGCTTCGCGCAACCCATCGCCCAGGAGGTTGAAGCCGAGGACGGCGATGGCAATGAACAGACCTGGCCACAAGGCAACGACAGGATCAAGAATGAGGAATTGCTGAGATTCGGCGAGCATGCGGCCCCATGATGGAGTGGGCGGGACGGTGCCCAGCCCCAGGTAGGACAATGTGGATTCGGCAAGGATCGCGATTGCGCCAGCCCCTGAAGCCTGAATGAGCAAGTTCGCTCGGAGATTGGGAAGTATGTGGCGCAGGACTATCCGGAGCCGAGACGAGCCAGCAGCAATCGCGGCCAAAACATAATCCTGCGAGAGGACCGTTAATGCGGCCCGTCGTGTCACTTGAGCCACTGCGGCAGACAATGCCACGCCAATCGCCATGGTTGCGGTGACCGTTGACGGACCATAGACCGCGGCGAGCACGATTGCTACCAGCACTCCGGGAAGTGCCAGCACGATATCGATGGCAAAGACGAGAATCGAACGGGCGCGACGTCCGAACAGTGCGCCTGCGATGCCGGCGAATACACCAATCACCATGGCAATCGCCACCGAAAGGGCAGCAACGAGAAGGGTTGATCGTGCGCCCATGATGACGTTGCTCAACACGTCACGGCCCAGCATGTCGGTGCCGAGCGGATGTTCCATTGAAATCGATTCCAACGATTGCTCTGCGTCGATCGCAAGCGGATCGTAGGGTGTCCAGACGAAGGACATGATCGTCATTCCAAAGACAAGCGCAACCAGCGCAATGCCAATTTTCAATGTCGTCCCGCGGATCATCGCTTTACCGTCCGAGGGTCGAGCAGGCCGATGATCAGGTCGGTAATGAAGGAAACAACGAAGACGACTCCCATGGCCACGACGAGTGTCCCCATCACCTTGTTGAAGTCTCTAATGGCCACGTCTTGGAGCAACATCTGGCCGATGCCAGGCAGAGCGAAGACACTCTCAACGACGATTGCCCCAACTATGAGAGTCGAAACCTGGATGCCGAGCACGGAGACGACGGGAATGAGGGCACTACGTAGTCCGTGAATTCGGAGAGCCTGAATTCTCGTGAGGCCGGTAGCACGCGCAGTGCGCAGAAAGTCTTGGTTCAGTGTTTCAAGCGCAGACGAACGTGCAAAACGTATCAACACCGCTGATTGAGCGATGGTGAGCGTAGCGATGGGCAGGATGAGCGATCTGACAGCCTCCGGTGTCTCCGACCAACCGCCTTCGGGAAATCCTCCAGCGGGTAGGAGCTCTCTGTTGACGGCAAAGATGGTGATCAAGATGACCCCTACCCAAAACGACGGAATCGCCATCCCCAATTGACTCGTTATGGAGAGTGCAGTGCCATCAGGTCGTCGGTTACGTAGGGCGGCGAAGAGTCCGAGAGGTAGGGCGAGGATGAGCGAGAGCAATGCGGATGTCAGCACGAGGGGGAGTGTGACTTGCGACTTGCTTGCCAATTCGCTCGAGACGCTGACTTCGCTGATCAGCGATTTTCCGAGATCTCCGGTTGCCGCATTGGTCAGCCATTCACCGTATTGGGCGACCGCGGATCGATTGAGGCCGAGCTCCTCCCGCAGTTGGGCAACGGCTTCGGGCGTTGCGCCTACTCCGAGTTTCGTTTCAGCGATGTCGCCCGGCAGCAAACGAAGCATCGCGAAAATCAATGCGCTCGCCACGACAAGCGAGACAAGAGCGAGGGTAAACCTGCGGAGGACGTACCGTGCGAAGCTCATCGTTTGCCTACGAGGGTAGGCGGGTAGGCGCTACTTCTTGACGATGTTGGCCACCACGTAGCCGCCACCGATTGCACGCACGGGGAATCCGCTCACGTTGGTCTTGGCCACCTGGATGTTCGGAAGTAGCCACAGCCAATCGCTGACGTGTTGGTCGGAGAGAATTCGTGCCGCTCGACGCATTGCCGAATTTCTCGCCGCCTTGGTTTCGGCCTCGCGGGCTTCGGTCAAAAGAGTGCGATACTGCGCATTGTCGAAGCGGAAGTAGTAGTTGGGGTTGGCGTAGATCGCCATGTCATTCGGCTCCACATGAGCGATGATCGTCATGTCGTAGTCGGCCTGCAGGAAGATGCGACTGATCCATTCCGGAAAGGAAACCGGACGGATGGTCACCTTGATTCCCACCTTGGCTAGTGACGCAGCGATGAATTCCTGCGAGGCAGTGGCATAGGGGATACCGGGTACATCAAGGGTGAGATTGAAGCCATTGGGGTACCCGGCCTCGGCCAGCAGTTGGCGTGATTTGGCGAGGTCGTACGGATAGCGGTTGGCGAGGTTCTCGTACCACGGATCGGTGGGCGGAACGAACGAGCCGATGCGAAGTCCGTAACCGGCCCACGCGGTCTTCACGAGGGCGCGCTTGTCGATCGCCTGACGAATCGCCTGGCGAACCTTCACGTTGTTTAGTGGCGCACGTGAGTTGTTCATGCCCATCGTCACTTCGAACGTGGTGGAGCCGGAGTAAACCTTGAGGTTCTTGCGTTGACGGAAGACATCAAGAAGCTCGGGGCTCTGCACCGTGGTCATGATGTCGATTTGTCCGGAGAGCATCGCGTTGCTGAGAGCCGTGGGGTCGAGGATGTATCGAAAGACGACCGTCTTGGTCTTGGCCTTCGTGCCGTGGTAGCGCTCATTGCGCTCGAGCATGACGCTCGTGCCTCGGTTCCATGTCTTTAGTTTGTAGGGGCCAGTGCCGTTCGCAGTGCTGGCAAATGACGACGTGCCAGCTTTGAAGATTGCTCCTCCGCGTTGCGTGAGGTTGAACTCAAAGTCGTTGTCGCGCGTCTTGAGCGTCACGACGACAGTAGATGGCCCGCTCGATTTGATTGTGGCGATTCGGTCGAACTGACCCTTCAGGTCCGGTGTAACTGGTGAGGTGGGATCAATCAATCTGCGCAGGCTCCACACCACATCATTTGCAGTCATGCGGGAGCCGTCATGGAAGCGCGCGCTCTTCAAATAGAAGGTGTAGGTCTTGCCATCCTCGGACACGCTGTACTGAGACGCAAGAAGAGGTCGAATCGACCCCTGTTCGGAAATCTGCAAAAGTCCTTCGTAGACATTGCCCAGCAAGAGTTGCGGAATTTCCGCACCAGCTGCTCCGGTGAGATCCAAGCTCGAAGGCTCGATCACTGCGCCAACGATTACTTGACCGTCATCCGCAGCATGCAGGGGTGTTGCGCCCACGGAGACGCCCGCAGCCACTAGTGACGCAACAGCGACACCGAGAACAACTCGCTTCAAGAATTTCTTCATGGTTTCCCCCATTAAGTCCCACACCGGGCGGAGGATCAGTCAAGCAGAGATTTGCTTGGTTGGCACCTGGGTGGGGGACAAGGTTCTTGTGGGTCATGGGTTTCCCCGGTTTGTTTGACCACTCGCTGGGTGCCGTTTAACTTTCCTTTATGGCAATTACCGAAATGGCAAACACCACTGGGCGGTTTGATGTTCGCGGGTTTCTGGGAGGCTGCGACGAAAAGTTAGCGGGTGACCTCTCCCCGCACCAACGGCGAATCATGCTGGTCTATAAACAGCATGCGTCATTGGAGATCTGTGGTCGATGGACAGAGATTTTTGACCCCCGCCTCACGGTGGAACAGCCAGATTACGTGTTTGCTGCTGGGAAGAAGTATTACAAGTTGGAAGATGCGAGCTCGGTGCGTTGGTTCTACAACGCGCTCTCCACAGCCGGCTCTAGCGTCCGTGTACTCACGGATGAGGAGATCTATCTGACCGACAAAGGGTTCATGTCAGAAGCGCTTTACCACATTTATATGCGCGGTGAAACCGCACGCTCTTATGGTCATGAAGTGGAAGATCTGGACGGCTACTACATCGAGCGCCGATGGTCGATTGTTAATTGGCGATTCAATGAAAACGCTCGGATGACTGGTGAGAGGGTGTATCCGGCCCCAACCGCTGAGCTGGTGAAAGTTGACAGATCGCATTTTTGGACGACTGAAGAGGTCCAGGAAGTATTAGGTGACGAAATCGATTCTCGTTGGAAGGTGCTTTCCGACTGATTTAGGGCTCTTGGCGAATGATCCGAATTCGCTCATGAACTACTGCCGAGGAAACGATCACAATCACCACACCAACCAGTTGGATCCAGTCGAGGGTTTCCCGCAGCACGACATACCCCAAAAAAGCTGAGACCAACGGTGTGATGTAAGTGACGGAACTGGCGATGGTGCTGCCGGCCCTATCAAGAACTTGAAGATTCCATACGAAAGCGAAACCGGAACCAAATACTCCGAGGATTGTTAAGAAGATAATTGAATCCCAAGTGGGTGTCGCTCTGGTTGATCCCGTAAAAAATGCGATAGGCAGCAAGGCGACTGCAGCGAGTGTTACCTGCGCTGCGGCAAGCGCAGTTCCCGAATAGCCAAGTGGAACCACAAATCGCTTCGAGTAAGGCAAGCCGAAGCCGTAACAGAATGTCGCGAGAAGAACAAGGCCAACACTTGAGAGCTTGTTTTCTCCTGGCCCAAGGAAAATTTCACTGATGAGGACAATGCCGAGGAAACCAAGCACTATCCCGAGGAGCTGATTGGCGGTTGCCCGTTGAGAGGGGAAGACCGTAAATGTTGCAATTGCAGTAGCGGTTGGAATGGTGGCGCTCAAAACCCCGCCAACCGAACTGCTGATTCCATTGGCACCGAGAGTGACGAAAATGGTTGGCGCAATTCCGAAAAGGATCGAAATGACAAATAGATGGGCGAGGTGTTGCGGACGTTTTGGCAGACTTTCTCGCCGTAGATAACAGATCGCCAAGAGAACCAACGCTCCAGCGGTGGACCTCCAGAATGCAATCCCTATCGGGTTGAAAACATCAATAATTAGTTTGACGAGAAGAAACGAACTGCCCCACACCAAACCCAGAGCCAGGAATCGTGGAAGCCACCTGGTCGCATCGCTTGTGACTTTTGATGTCGGAATTGTTATCTACAAATGTTAACTCGAAATGGGTCGCCAAGAATCAACATTGCAGGTCGCGTCACTCGAAGTCGCAAAGTCCGACCACGGGAAACGTTGCTTCCAGATGGAGCGACGACATTCGCTGATAATGTCACTCGACAACGAAAGCCGTGTGCATACCTGCCGTGTAGTGGGCGGGAATGTTGCAGACGAGTTGGTATTTGCCCGCCTCGAGGGTGAGGGTCAGCGACTCGGTCGTACCCATGTCGAATTCGCCGATCTCATCGATGACATCAATCCCTTCCAGGCTCTCCGAGAAGTGATCTCCGTCAACAGGGATCTCCCCATCGGCGATGTCGGTCTTGACCACCAAGAACTCGTGCTGGACTGTTCCGTTGTTGGTGATCTCGAAGGTCACTTCACCCGCCGGCACGCTTTCGGGGTCCACACTGACCGCCCACTCTTTCAATTCACCGGTGACGGTACTCGGGCCACTCTCTTGGACGGTGGTGTCGTCGTTTGTGCATCCTACGAATAGCACTGAGCCGATGAATACTGACGCTACCCAGGTATTCAACATTGGGTTCTCCGATCATCTCTGCGCCAAATTATGGTGACTGTAAGCAACCTAGGTTGATCTCATCCTGTTTCACACAAATGGGATGATCTTTAAGGTAGGACGAAATACCTATTCCCAGAAGGACTTTGCTGGGGTGCTGCAATCGCCGAGGTCGTAGATTCTGCCATCAGCATCCTCGTAGAGGATTGCTGCCAGTATCGGTTCGTTGCCTTGAAATGGTGCTTCGGCGAACCAAAGTCCATAACGTTTGTGACACTGAACTACTGCTGGCAAGTCAAATTGGTACTGGTTCCTGATTGGAGAGATTTCGGTGATGCTGAATGCACGTTGAGGAAAGTTGCTGATAATCACGCTCCCATCAGAAAGTCGTTTAATCGTCTTAGCTAGCGGGGTCTCTTGAAATTGGGATGAACCCCAAGCTTGAGGCTCCAAAGCCCTAGTCCTGATTTCAAGTAGCGAACCAAACAAGAGCGGCAGCAGAACAAAGGGAGCAGCTCTCCGCGCGTACTTAGTGAACTTCGATGGCCAATGAGTTGCAACGAGGGGAATAACAGCAAAGGGAATCATTGGTGTGACCGCCCGACTGTCGATTGGTGCGTATTCAAACTTCACGAACCGGACTGCAGTGAATGCCAAGTAGGCAAGAGGTATTGCGGCAACAACTGCAAGGTCGAATTGCCGATGAAACAAATTGAAGATCAAGGCGTTGATTAAGGCAATTATGAAGAGAGATCCCACAATCAGCAAGAGATTGTCAGGGACAATCTCAAGCACGTTGACCAGCGATTCGCCAAATGCACGGACGGATTCTCGGGCAGCATTCGAGAAAGTTCCTCCACCTGGTTCACGGTTTCCACTTGCTGTTCCCGTTTCGCGGATATTGCGAAGACTCCAAAGATATGGCAGTGACGAGGCGACAAACAAAAAGATGACTCCGCGAAGAACGCACTTCTGCCACGAATGCCGAGAGAAGTTATAAGTGATTGCCAAAAGCAGGTAAAGCGGGATCAGGAAGATCCCGACGTATCGAATCATCGTCGCCGAACCCAGAAGAACAGCACCTGAGAGCACTGCAAGTGTCGAGTTCTTTTGAGTCAACAGTGCCCAGGAGCCGAGTAGAAGGGCAATGAATGGCAACTCGCTGAGTGCTAGTGAACTTGCAGTCACCAAACCCGGTGAGAGCAGCAACCAAGCCAATGCGACATTGATCGATCTTGGCGCCATCGAAGACTGCAAGAGAATGTGTATAGCGCTCCAAACAATTGCTACGAGCGAAAGCGCAGCGACGAGGAGGCTCGAGGCGTTCAAGGAGAATCCAGCGCGAATCGGTATCGATAGGAGGAAGGAGTAGCCAGGAGGCCAGGTTGCCTGAGGGCGACCATCAACCGATGAGAAGGTCCCCGCTTCGGCAATCGACTTAGCTCCCGCAAAGTACTCGGTCGTGTCATATGTGACTCCCACGCCGGAGAGATTGGTGGCAAGAAGGAGTGTTACGAGCGCGAATGCTAAAGCCAATCGTGTGAACTGAAAATTCTCAATTCTTGAGGAGAGCGGCTGGTGATGATCCATCGACAAACAATTCTTGATGAAATCAGAAGCGGTTGCGTACTGCCCAAAGGTCTTCGAACGACGGCTTGAAGAGTGTGGCTGCGAGGTAATCAGCGCCAGATGAACCACCCGTGCCGAGTTTGTGGCCGATCGTGCGCTCAACCATTTTCACATGGCGATATCGCCATTCTTGAACGCCTTCGTCGATGTCCACCAATCGTTCCAGCACTGACGCGGCTTCGGGGTCGTTGCGATAGGCGTCGAGCAATATCGCCTGAACGCCTTCACTCGGCGCATAGGCAGCAGAGGGATCGAGGTTCAGCACCTGCCTCGGCACCTGATGACCGCGTATGGACAGATACTTGAGCGAGTCGATCCAGATGGAGGGCCGGCTCATCGCATCGAGAAGCCGCTGGTGGTCCTCTGAGTTCTCGGGAAAACTTTCCAGCACTCGTCGATCACGTCGACCCAACACCATCTCCAACTCGCGGAACTGAGCAGATTGGAATCCGCTGGCAGCCTCGAGGCGACCGCGGAATGATCCAAACTGCAGTGGAGTCATCGTCTCGAGAATGTCTACTTGGCTGACAAGGGTTTTCATGATCGTGCGGATGCGAGTGAGGCTGGCGAGGGCCTGGTGAGTGTGGCCACCTCTCAACATGGAGCCTGCGCGACCAAACTCGTGTAGCAAGGTCTTGAACCACAATTCATAAGTTTGGTGAATCACGATGAACAGCAATTCGTCATGTTCAGGGTCGTCTTCGCGGGGGGACTGCAAATCCAGCAGTTCGGGGATGCGGAGGTATGAGGAATAGGTAACTGAACGCAGGTGGGCGGGCGTTTCCTCTGCTGGCATAAGGTCAGAGTATGGCACTCAACAGTCCGATACCGGATCCCGATGCTCTTGATGCAGGCGATCAGTTGCGTCGATTCCGTGATCAGTTCGTGATCGCCGACCCCGAGGTCTGCTACTTAGACGGCAATTCGCTCGGTCGGCTTCCCAGGAAAACGGTCGAGGTGGTGCAGCGTTTTCTGGTCGAAGAATGGGGAAGTGAACTCGTGGCTGGGTGGTCACATTGGATCGACGAGGCGCAGCGGGTGGGAGATGTCCTCGGTGAGATTGCTCTTGGCGCGGGCACAGGTCAAGTGCTCACGCTCGATACGACGAGTGTCAACTTTTACCAACTATGCGACGCAGCGATCAAGGCGAATCCGGATCGCAACGTCGTGATTAGTGACACCGCAAACTTTCCGACCGACCGCTACATCCTCGAGGGGTTGTGCGAACGGCATGGCAAACAGCTCGTCTTGATAGATGATGAATCGGGCGAGGAATGCGTGACTGCGGAGATGCTGAAGGCGCACCTGTCGCGAGATGTCGCTCTCGTAACGCTGTCCGTGGTGCAGTACCGATCGGGAGCTCTAAATGACGTGAGCACCTTGACCAAGCTGGCGCATGACGTGGGTGCACTCGTGCTGTGGGATGCGAGTCATGCCGTTGGTGTGGTCGACATGAAGTTCGACCGAGATGAGGTGGACTTGGCGGTGGGATGTACCTACAAGTACTGCAACTCGGGTCCTGGCTCGCCTGCGTGGCTGTACGTCAACAAGCGATTGCAAGAATCGTTGCAAGTTCCCATTCAGGGCTGGTTCGCCCAGCGTGATCAGTTCGCGATGGGTCAAGGCTTCGATCGAGCGGTAGGCATGCGCGGGTTTCAAATTGCGAGCCCGTCGATCGTGGGTCTGCGTTGTGTCGAAACTTCATTGTCGATGATCGGCGAAGCGACACTTCTAGCAATCGCTCAGAAGGCGGCCACGGGAACCGAATTGATGTTTGCCCTGCACGACGAGTGGCTTGCTCCACTCGGCTTTTCCACTATGACACCTCGGGATGCGTCGAGACGGGGTGGACACATCACTATGAAACACCCTGATGCGAAGCAGATTGCCGTAGCAATGCGCGAGTTTGCCAAGGTCATTCCCGACTATCGCGAACCATCCAGCATTCGTGTGGCGATTTCTCCGTTGGCTACCAGTTTTCGCGAGGTCTATGACGGATTTGAGCGAATCCGGGATCTCGTCACAAGTGGCAGGTACCGCAGTGCGAGCATGCCAACGGGGCGAGTCACTTGATTATTGAGGCGGATGCGAATCGGGCACTTACGAAATTTGTTTTTCCTGCGACCCGGTGTCGATGGATGTGGAACGATTAGGTCCTAAGGGGGAGAATGCCAGCTCGAAGCTTCGAATCCGACGGCAGCAAAACCGTTGTCGCTCCCAACGGTGCAAGGGTTCACCGTGATCACCTCGCACATAACGAGGTTTTACTGCCCGAGTTTTACGAAGTCTGTCCTGGCACGTGGTGTTTCGTAGGCAACGGATTGTCCAATCAGACCTTCGTCGATGCTCCTGAGGGCATCATTGCATTTGACACCGGCGAATCAGTTCAGGAAATGGCTTCAGCTCTTCGCGAACTTCGGCTCCGAACCAGCAAGCCAATTGGAGCTGTTGTGTACACCCACTTTCACTACGTGGACGGTACGCAAGCAGTAGTGGACGAAGGCAACTTCGTTTCGCCTCTTCGCGTCCTGGGCCATCCAGGAATTTCCTCGAACAAGTCGAGGACAGCGGGTGAAATTGCTCCCGCCTACGGACGTGGTTTGGTCGAGCAATTCGGAATTGTCATGCCACAAGACGGTCCCGATGCTCTCATCAATGTCGGGCTCGGATTGTCGTATCGCAATCCGGCACACGCCCCGGCGAAGCCCGGCCATCTTCCCGTCACCGAAGCCCTCCCATCCGATGGCGAAGTCATGATCGCTGGTGCGCGAGTGACGGTAAAGCATTCACCGAGCGACAGCGATGACTCGGTCAACTTCTTCTTTCCGGATTCCGGAATCTGTGTTCACAACTCGGTGTGGCCTGCCTTGTTCAATGTCTTCGCTATTCGCGGCGAGGAGTACCGCGACCCGAGGGTCCTCATTGCCGGCATCGAAAACATCATTGACTGGGGTCCCAACTATCTGATCGGGACGCACGGGCCTCCGTTGGCAGGGCGGGACGACATTCGTCAGAAGGCCGAGAGGTATCGGGATTCCATTCAGTTCCTGTGGGACCAGGCAGTGCGCGGTCTGAACAAGGGTTGGACAATTGATGAGATCGCTTCCCGGATCATGCTCCCGCCAAACTTTGATTCGGACTATCTGACGAGTGAGCGGTATGGCATCGCCGAACATCACTTACGGCAAATTTGTACTGGACTTCGTGGTTGGTTCGACGGAGAGGAATCAAGGCTGTTCCCAGAAGAGCCGGCATCGCGGTTCAAGAAATTGATCGACGGATTCGGGGGTCGAGCTGAGGTAGCACGTCAAGCCAAAGAAGCTTTCGACAACAACGATGTTCGCTGGGGCGTCGAACTCGCAACCTGGCTTGCACGTTCACCTGATGCGGACTCTGAGGACAAACAGTTGCTGGCCGCAGGGTTGAGGTTGATTGCTGAGCGCACTCCGGCAGCAAACATCCGCAACTGGACGATTACACGGGCAAGACACCTTGATGGACAGACCTCAATGGATCGCTTCAACAGGCACGTATTCAGTGGTCGAAGCATGGCCCGCGCGTCGGTTTCTGAACTGGTGCATACCCTCCGAGTCTTGATTGACCCCACTGCCGCCAGCGGGGTGGCGGGACATATTCGATTTTCAGTGGACGGCGACTGTGCCGGACTGAGGATCCGAAACTGTGTAGCGATTCCCACGAGCGGCGATGGTGCAGACGTCGAGGTAGCCCTGACGCGGAGCGCGTTCGAGTCAGTCCTGGCTGGGAAATCCCTGTGGAGCGAAGTCGATGTCGCTGTCAACGGCGCCGTCGAACTCGTGGATGTCATCCGGTGCTGCTTTGAACACGACGGACTGAGTGGCTGAGACGCGAGCAATGACTCCGAAGGGGCCAGATCTTCCATTTCCGACACCGACATTCGGAGGTAAGTTGGGCCGACTGATTGGTGAGTCTGAGCCTCAACGCCCTGCATTGTCGATTCCGCAAGACGATTCACCGAACATCGTCATCGTGTTGCTCGACGACGTTGGATTCGGAACGTGCAGCACCTTTGGCGGCCCCGTACCAACACCAGCGCTGGATCGTGTTGCCGCAAACGGACTCAAGTTCAACCAGTTCCACACCACCGCGCTCTGTTCGCCCACTCGAGCCGCAATGTTGACCGGACGCAACCATCACTCGGTCCACATGGGAAACATTCCAGAAGGCGCATCTGGATTTCCGGGTTACGACAGCATCATTCCAAAAGAAGCCGCAAGCTTTGCGGAGATCCTCCGTCAATACGGCTACTCGACGGGCGCGTTCGGCAAGTGGCATTTGACTCCGGTGCATGAGCAAACGCTCACTGGACCGTTTGATCGGTGGCCGACTGGTCTCGGATTCGAGCGTTTCTACGGCATTCTGAGCGCGGAGGCGAGCCAATACGAGCCTCCGATGTTCGACCAAACGACACCGGTGATGCCCTACGAGGGTCGCGATGACTATCACATGAGCGAGGACATCACGGATCGAGCAATTGAATGGATCAAGCTGCAGCGTGGATCCAACCCGCATCGCCCGTTCTTTGCCTACCTTGCCACAGGCGCCATGCATTGTCCGCACCATGTGTGGCCGCACTACATCGATCGTTTCGAGGGGAAGTTCGATGAAGGTTGGGATGCTCTTCGCGAACAAATCCATCGACGACAGATCGAGTTGGGTGTGGTGCCTCCGGGAACGACGCTCACCCCGCGTCCACCTGAAGTGCCCTCTTGGGACGAGTACCCCGATCGATACAAGCCTGTGGCGTCAAGGCTCATGGAGGTGTTTGCAGGGTTCATGGCTCACACTGACGAACAAGTGGGACGCTTGCTCGACGCACTGGATGAGATGGGTGAGGCGGAGAACACGCTCTTCATCTACATCACCGGTGACAACGGTGCATCTGCGGAAGGAACGGTGCACGGCGCGTGGAGTGCTCCGTCGTTTCAGAACGGGATTCCCGAGGATCCCGAGTGGTTACTTGAGCACATGGCTGACTTTGGATCGGCTCAGTGCGAAAACCACTACAACCTTGCGTGGGCGTGGGCACTGGACTCTCCGTTCCAGTGGATGAAGCAGGTTGCCTCACATTTCGGAGGGACTCGTAATGCTCTGGCGGTCCAATGGCCGCGTCGAATCATTGACAAGGGAGCATTGAGGTCGAATTTCCATCATGTGGTGGACATCTTTCCGACCGTGCTTGATGCAATCGGTATTGACGCTCCGCGTCGGGTGAATGGGATTGAGCAGATGCCAGTTGACGGAGTCACGATGTTGCCGAGTTTCCTCTCGGCAACGGCTCCGGAAAATCACCTCACGCAGTACTTCGAGATGTTCGGTAACCGCGCCATCTACCACGACGGGTGGATCGCCTCGTGTTTCCACGGACGCGTGCCCTGGAAAAGATTCGATTCCGTTCCATTCGATGGCCCCCAAGAGAAGTGGGAGCTATACGACATCAGAAGTGACTTTTCTCAGGGAATCGATCTTGCCGCGCAGCATCCGGAGAAGCTCGCTGAGTTGCTCAAATTGTTCGAGTCAGAGGCGGTCAGAAACAACGTCTATCCACTCAAGGAGCCAATCCAGGGTTTCGGTCCGCAGTTTGCCGTCCCCGATGCGCTCGGTGGAGTAACGAAGATGACGTACACCTCGGTGCATCAGCGAATGCCCGAGCGGTCGGTGGTAAATCTCAAGAATTGTTCGTTCCGAATTACTGCCGATGTGACGATTCCCCAAGTAGGTGGCGAGGGAGTGATCGCGGCCCAGGGTGGCAACATGGCGGGCTGGTCGCTTTTCGTGGGACCGGACGGTAAAGCGAGGTACCACTACAACTGGCTCGGCCACGAGCACTACATCGCAGTTTCGCGAGAAGCCCTTGTGCCTGGTCGACGAGTCATTGTTCTGGAACATTCCTACGACGGCGGTTTCGGTGGCGCGGGTGACACCGTTATGAAAGTGGACGGGATTCCCGTGGGGTATGTGCGAATCCACAAGTCGGTGCCAGTGGTGTTTTCGATGAGTGGCGAAACCTTCGATGTTGGTCTGGACAGTGGCGCACCGGTGGGCGACTATCCGCATGTCTACCGATTTTCGGGGTTGATCCACGGTGTCACCTTGGAGCGGCTGAGTGAGCCCCCGCCGCATATCAAGGCTCAGTTGGAAGACGCAGAATTTCGAGCGAGTCTCGCAATCCAATAAGTTTCGCGTGTTCGAAGACGAAGAGCGATGAACCTGGTTCGCATGGCGCGCTCGGCAAATGGAAACTATTTGGTAGTGACTTCGACCAATGCTCCCGAGGCATCACTATCGAGAAGTGTGACCGTCACATTCGAAATAGTGAGCGATTCGTCTGGACGAAGCGTCCATTCGGTTGTTGTTGCGAGTAGCGATTCATCAAGCACAAGCTGATCTCCGGAGTTCTTAAGAGATCCTTGGAGGCGATACGGCCCTGCGAAATGGATCCGAGTCGCGTCTATCACGTAGGCAATTGTTTCGTTGCAGCAACGATTGAACTCACTCTTACGCCATGTATCGATCACCAAGACTTTTGTTTCGCTGATCTTCACCATTACTGCTTTTGGCAAATCAGACTTGCTTGAGTTGGTGCTAATGAAGTGCGAGGTGGTTCCGGCTTTAACTATGCATCGAATTTGTTCCGGCTCCACCCAACCGGCCAAATACTTGTTCCATATCGTCATGTCTGTGGCGTTGTAATCATTAGGCACAGAGTTGTACATCACGTCGAAGCGGTTGAGGCCGATGAAGTCGGTAATCCCGTTTTGCCCTGAGTAGAGATCCCAGAGGTTGAGCCATGCGTGACCTAGCTCGTGCGCAACCAGCGAGGAATCGTTGTGACTATAAGTTATTAGCGATGCTCGGGAGACAGTTCCGGCAGGCGTAACTATTGGAGCATTCCTTGGGTCGAATTCCATCCACGCTGTAGCCCGGTCCATAAGGTCGGGTGATCCGACAAGATGTACCAAGTCGTAGTTATCGAAGTTGAGCTCGGGGCTGGCGAATTTAAGCACATCAAATGGGGATACCGAATCTGATTGTGGTTTGGGTGAGTCATTCGAAAATCCCATTTCCAAGGCAGTCTTTGGCACCTTGATCCATAGTTGCTCGGGGGCCGCGTCAAATGTGAATGATGCTTTTCCCCATGAGATCTGCTCGTAGAAATGCGCAGCGCCATTTAGCGCGCCAAGAGTGGGGCCCAAATAGCTTGTCGGTGGTTCACCATCGCTGAACGAAAAGGGGAGCACCAAGATTTTTGGTGATTGGATGACTTGTGGCCTAGGAAACCCAACCAGATTCGACCGAACCATGCCATTCGCATCTGGGGGGAGGTCGGCGATGTGACAGTTCTGGGCGCTAGCCAGCGCATTAGAGGGCGTATCGGTGAACGTTGTGCGCAGTGTTGGGAGAGTGGTCGTCGTGGTTGTTTCAACAGCAGACTGATTCGAAGTTGAGTTGCCAAGTCCCGAACAGGCGCTAGCGAGAACGACAAAGACTGCTCCACTGATAGCGACCGATGTTTTAGACACCCCACGACATTAACTTCGACAAAAGAGTGAACTGGTTCTCGTTCCTGGTGCGCTCGGAGGGACTCGAACCCCCAACCCTCTGATCCGAAGTCAGATGCTCTAT
>JAFMFC010000070.1 GCA_017856375.1 Ilumatobacteraceae bacterium
CAGGATCCGATCAAGTTCTTCGCCGACAAGTGCGGCATGCCCTACATCAACGAGCGTTGGTTGGGCGGCATGCTCACCAACTTCGACACCATCGCCAAGCGCGTGGGCAAGATGCAGGAGTACGAGCGCATGCGCGACTCGGGTGAGTTCGAACTCATGCCGAAGAAGGAAGCGCTCCTGATCAGCCGTGAGCTCGAGAAATTGCAGAAGAACCTCTCGGGTATCCGTTCGATGAGCAAGTTGCCATCTGCCGTGTTCGTGTTGGACACGATGAAGGAGCACATTGCCGTCACCGAGGCCAACAAGTTGAAGATCCCGGTCGTCGCAGTCGTCGACACCAACGTCAACCCCGACTTCATTCAGTTCCCGATTCCCGGCAACGACGATGCAATTCGTGCCAACGAGTTGATGTCGCGCGTGATTTGCGAAGCGGTCATCGAAGGCCGCTTCATCGCCGAGAAGACGATGTCGCGCGTTGCCTCGGCACCGGCAGCCGTCACTCGCACCGCCGAGCAACAGGCCGCATTCGACGCCGAGCAAGAAGCCGCACGCAAGTCGGCGGCCGAAGCGCAGGCTCTCCGTGATGCACGCGTGGCACAGGCCGGCGAGCAGGCAGGGAGCTGAGCATGTCGTTCACCGCGAAAGACGTGCAGTCGCTGCGTCAGGCAACTGGCGCAGGAATGATGGATTGCAAGAAGGCGCTCGAGAACACGAGCGGCGACATGGAAGCCGCCAAGCAGTGGTTGCGTGAGAAGGGGCTGGCCGCCAGCGCCAAGCGTGACGATCGCGACAACAACCAGGGTGTCGTGGCGTTGTCCATCGATTGCCCAAAGGCCGCCATCGTCAAGCTCAAGTGTGAGACGGACTTCGTTGCCTCGAGCGAGTCGTTCGTGGCAGAAGCCGATGCGCTTGCCGCGCTGGTTCGCACCAAGGGCGAAGCTGCCGTCAACGATCGCGCCAAGGAGCTCGAAGATCTCAAGATCCTGCTGAAGGAAAAGATTGAGGTCGGTGAGGTCGTCCGCTTCGAAGCGGCACCCGGCAACATCATGGATTCCTACGTCCACGTGCAAGGTGGCCGGGGAGTGAATGTGGTGTTGGTGGAGATGAGCGGAGCAACCGAAGAACTGGCCCACGACATCGCTGTGCACGTTGCCTTCGCCCGCCCCAAGTACTTGAACAAGGAAGATGTGCCGGCCGACGTGATTGCCGCCGAGCGGGCCACGCTTGAAACGATCACCCGCAATGAGGGCAAGCCGGAAGCGGCCATCGGCAAGATCGTCGACGGGCGTATCCAGGGATTCTTCAAGGACATCGTTCTGCTTGAGCAGCCGTTCGCCAAGGACGACAAGAAGTCCGTCTCGCAGGTGCTCGGCAGTGCCAAGGTGGTGCGCTTCGCCCAGGTGGAGATCGGCTAGACACTTACCCGATGACCTCTGCGCCGAAGGCCACCCCACGATGGAATCGCATCGTGCTCAAGCTCTCGGGGGAGGCGTTGGCGGAGAAGACCGGCTTCGGTCTCGATAGCGACACGTTGCGCCAGGTGGCCACCGAGCTGCACGAAGCGCGTCAGGAGTTTGGTGTCGACATCGCCGTCGTCGTAGGTGGCGGCAACTTTTGGCGAGGTCTCAAGGGTGCCGGTCAAGGGATGGATCAGGCGCAAGCCGACTACATGGGAATGATCGCCACCGTGATGAACGGACTGGCGATTCAAGATGCGCTTGAGCGTGTTGGTCAGCCTTCGCGGGTGATGTCTGCAGTCGAGATGCCGAAAGTGGCCGAGCCTTACATTCGTCGTCGCGCCGAGCGTCACTTGGAGAAGGGGCGTGTGGTGATCCTCGCAGGAGGTACGGGTAACCCGTTCTTCACTACCGATACCGCTGCCGCACTGCGAGCCGCAGAAATCTCCGCACAAGTGATCCTCAAGGGAACGCACTCTGGCGTCGATGGTGTGTACACCGCAGATCCGAAGTTGGACAAGACTGCAACGAAGTACTCGCGTATCTCGTATCTCGATGTGATCACCAAGGGGTTGAAAGTGATGGACTCCACCGCAATCACTTTCTGTCGCGACAACAACTTGCCGATCGTCGTGTTCAACTTGCTCCAACAGGGCAACGTCAAGTCCTTACTCAGGGGTGAGGAAATAGGTACGCTGGTCGGGTGATCGAAGAGACGTTGCTCGACGCCATGGACAAGATGGCGAAAGCCTTCGAGCACGTCCAGTCCCAGTTCGGCGGAGTGCGAACGGGTCGCGCCAATCCCGGTCTCGTCGAGAAGATCTCCGTCGACTACTACGGCGCGGCCGTGCCGCTCCAGCAGTTGGCCACGTTCCAGGTGCCGGAGGCCCGCCAGCTGGTGGTGAAGCCGCATGATCGTGGCGCCATTCCGGCGATCGAGAAGGCGCTGCAGGCTGCCGACCTCGGCGTTACTCCGAGCAACGACGGGGTGATCATTCGTCTCACTTTCCCGATGCTCACCGAAGAACGTCGCAAGGAGTACGTGAAGGTGGTGAAGGCAATGGCGGAGGATGGTCGAGTGGCCATTCGCAACGTGCGCCGCGACGCGCGCAAGGTTCTCGAAACTGCAGAGAAGGACGGCGAGATCTCCAAGGATGATCTCGAGCGCGCCGAGAAGGAAATGGAAAAGATCACCCACGAACACGTGGAGCAGATCGACAAGGCATTCGCCCGCAAGGAACAAGAACTACTCGAGGTGTAAGGGGGTCGACATGAGCGACGACAGGGACAGGCGCAAGGACCAGGATCCAACGGTCGATTTCGGCGACGAATTCGGCGAAGTTCGGTTCGCCAGTGATGACGACAGTGGCCCGGCAATCACCTTCAGCGGTGGCGAGACCGAGCAGTTGCCGCATTGGACGGAGCCACCCACCGGCGAGGTTCCAAGATTCTTGAAGGATCAAACAGGCGGCACTCGTCGCGACGAAACGCGCGCCAGCGATCCCACTTCGGTCTGGTCTGCCTACCGCGACGATGAGCCGACGGGTGGTTCGCGTCGCCCGCGCGTCGATCTCACCGGTTCGTCAACGCGACGTTTCGAAACGACCACACCACCACCGGTGCAACGTCCGGCACGTGAGGGCCGCATTGTCATTGGCACCGACCCCACTGGTGAAACTCGTCGTCCCGCTCCACGCGATCCTTCCACCGCTCAACGCAGGCGACCCGCGCAGGTGACTCGCGCACCACGTGAACCGCGTGCAGTGCAAGCAGGTGGTCGCGATTTGCCGACGGCAACCGCAGTTGGTGCGTTGCTCGGTGCCGCGTTCATCGCGGCAACCGTGTGGCGTCCGGCTGCCGTGATGGTCATCGTGTTGGCCGCCGTAGGTCTCGCTGCCTTCGAATTCCTGCAGAAGGCTGAATCGGCGGGTTACAAGCCTGCCACCGTGATCGGTGTGGTGGGCACGGTCGCGGCTCCGCTTGCCGCGTACTGGATCGGTGACGCTGCACTTCCGCTGGTGTTCGCATTCGCTTTCATGGCGACGGCAATTGCCTTCGTCGGTAGTGATGGTCTCGAGTCGGGTCCGTTGCCAAACACCTCAATCACGATGGTGCCGTTGATTTGGATTGGTTTGCTCGGTTCGTATGCGGCGTTGATGTTGCGATTCTCCACGTATGGAGGCTCCTACACGAATACGGGAACGGACACGTTGTTCATCGTCGTTGCCGGCGTGATCGCGCACGACATCGCCGGGTACTTTGTTGGTTCAGCAGCTGGTCGCACGCCGCTTCGCGAGTGGATCAGCCCGAACAAGACGATCGAAGGTTTCCTTGGTGGAGTGATCGGCACGTTCGTCACGGTGATCGTGATCGGCATGCGTAGCGACACCTGGAACGATTTCAGTGAGTGGATTCTGTTGGCAATCGTGATCTCGGTGTTCGCGCCGCTCGGCGATTTGGCGGAGTCGATGTTCAAGCGCAACTTGAACATCAAGGACTTCGGTTCAGTTCTGCGCGGTCATGGTGGAGCGTTGGATCGATTCGACAGCCTGCTCTTCACACTGCCGGCCGTGTACTACCTCACACTCGTCATTCAGCCTTGGTCCTGATTAGCTCTCACTGACGGGAGTCAGTTTGTGGTGCCCTCGATGGCACTTTCGTCTGGTGCTTTGAGATACTTGAGGTCATGAGTACGCGGAGGGTAGCGATCGCCGGATCGACGGGTTCGATCGGCACGCAAACCCTCGAATTCGTCGACAAGTCGGACGGGCGTTTCGTCGTCTCGGCCTTGTGCGTCGGTTCATCTGCCGACGCAGTCGTGGCGCAAGCCAAGAAGTATCGCCCAGAGGTGGTGGTCGTCACCGAGGAGTTGGCGCGTCGTCAGGTCGCCGAAGCGCTGCCGCAGATGCGGGTGGAAGCCGACATGGCAGTGCTTGCCGATGTTGCCGATGTGGTGGTCAACGGTGTGGTGGGATTCGCCGGGCTGGATGTGACGATGTCGACACTTCGCGCTGGCAAGCGGTTGGCGCTCGCCAATAAGGAGAGTCTGATTGCGGCGGGTCCCGTGGTCAATCCTTTGCGTTCGACGCCGGGGGCCGAACTCATCCCCGTCGACAGTGAACACTGCGCCATTCATCAGTGTCTGCGTTCATCCACTGAGGGAGTGCGTGAAGTTTCACGGTTACTGCTCACGGCAAGTGGTGGCCCGTTCCGTGGTCGCTCCGCAGAAGAGTTGCGCACAGTGACGCGGGAAGAGGCGCTCAAGCATCCAACGTGGTCGATGGGTCCGAAGATCACGGTTGACTCGTCCACCTTGATGAACAAGGGTCTCGAAGTGATCGAGGCACGTGAGCTGTTTGGTATCAGTTACGACCAGATCGACGTGGTGGTGCACCCGCAATCGGTGGTGCACAGCATGGTGGAGTTCACCGATGCCGCGGTGATCGCCCAATTGTCGATGCCCGACATGCGATTGCCAATTGCCTATGCCCTCGAGTTTCCGCAGCGCTCGAATGTGCGCTTCGGCGACATCGACTGGACCACGCTGAAGCGACTCGATTTCGAGACGCCGAATCGCGAAGTGTTTCGTTGTCTCGACCTCGCGTACCAAGCAGGGCGAATTGGTGGGACTGCGCCAGCGTGGCTGAGCGCAGCCAACGAAGTGGCAGTGGCAGCGTTTCTCGAAGGGCGATTGTCGTGGTGGGGAATTGCCTCGGTGATCGAGCGTGTGATGGAGCGTCATGACGGGGCTCATCCGCGAACGCTGGATGACGTGCTTGAGGCTGATCGCACTGCGCGCCGCGTAGCGACAGAGGTTCTCCAGTGAGCGATTTTTATCGTCGGTTCAAAGACGAGATCCTCGTTGGGGGTGACCCGAAAGAGGTCGAACAAGCCAAGGGTGGAGGTCTCACACCGTGGTTGACGGGTGCAGTTCTCGTGGCATTACTCACATGGCTGTGGTCGAACAATCCGTGGACGTTGTTGTTCGTCCTCGGGTTGTTCGTCTCCGTCTTCCTGCATGAGGTGGGTCACTTCGTGACGGCTCGAATGACGGGGATGAAGGTCACCCAATTCTTCATGGGCTTTGGGCCACGCTTGTGGAGCTTCCGTCGCGGCGAAGTGGAGTACGGACTGCGAGCCCTGCCGCTCGGCGCGTTCGTGCGAATCATTGGTATGAGCAATCTCGATCCAGTCGAGTCCGCGGACGAATCACGTGCCTACATGAACAAGTCCTACCCACGCCGCATGCTTGTGATCACCGCGGGTTCATTGATGCATGCGATCATCGCCGTCGTGTTGTTCTTCGGCGTGTATTCGACTGCTGGCAGATTCGGTGAGTCGGGTGCCGTGACGATCGTGCTCCCGCCGGCAACGGGTTCTCCCGCCGAGCGTGCGGGAGTGCAGGAAGGTGACGTCGTGGCGGCCTTCAACGGCGAGACGGTGACCACTCGTGACCAGCTTGTCGAAGGAATCACCTCGAGCAGGATCGGCGAAGAAGTATCGATCGACGTGCTGCGAGACGGCGTTCCCGTCGTGCTGAGAGCGACGCTTGCCGCCAACGACACGGGCGAGTTGGCATATTTCGGTGTCGTCTCGCAATCGGTCGATTATGTGCCGCAAAGTGTGCTCGATGCTGCGCGATACGCATTCGTCGACTTGGGAACAACCGCCTACAACTCGGTGCGCGGAGTGTTCACCGTGCTCAACCCGGCGAATATCATCGACAGCATTACCAGTGACGAGGCAGATCCGACCACGCGTCCGAGCACCGTGGTGGGAGCCAGTCAGTTTGGTGGTGAAGTGGGTAGGCAAGATGGGCTGAAAGGCATGCTCCTCGTGTTGGCAAGCCTGAACGTGTTTGTTGGCGTATTCAACTTGTTCCCGTTGTTGCCCTTCGACGGCGGGCATGCGGCAATCGCCACGTACGAAAGAATTCGATCCAAGCGAGGCAAGCCCTATCGGGCCGATCTCGCCAAGATGGTCCCGGTAGCCACCGCGGTCGTGGCGATGCTTGCTTTCCTGTTGGTGGCGGGGCTCTACTTGGACATCACGCAGCCCCTTGGCTGATGCGAGACTGTTCACCGTGACACCGCGCAAGAAGACCCGTCAAATCAAGGTTGGCAAGGTTGCGGTAGGTGGCGACGCACCAGTGAGCGTGCAGTCGATGACCACCACGAAGACGGCAGACGTGGAGGGCACGTTGCAGCAGATCTACGCCTTGGCTGCAGCTGGGTGCGACATCGTGCGTTGTACGTGCAACGAGACCGAGGCGGCAGAGGGTCTGGCCAAGATTGTGCCGCGTTCGCCCATTCCGATCGTCGCCGACATCCACCATCAATACAAGATGGCGCTTGCTGCTCTCGAGGCGGGAGTGCATGGCTTGCGGCTGAATCCGGGGAACATCCGTCGGCCTGAGCACATCAAGACGGTCGCATCCGAAGCTCGTGATCGTGGTGTTCCGATTCGTATTGGAGTCAACGGCGGCTCACTCGATCCGTCGTTGTACGAGAAGCACGGTGGCCTCACCGCTGATGCGATGGTCGAATCTGCCCTCCAAGAAATGGCGTATTTCGACGAAGTCGGCTTCGATCAGATCAAGATCTCGGTGAAGGCATCGAACGTTCCGTTGATGGTGGAGGCGTATCGCAAGCTGAGTGAAGTAACCGACCATCCGCTGCACCTCGGCGTGACCGAGGCAGGACCGTTACCCGGTGGTCTGATCAAAGCAACCGCGGGAATCGGTGCGCTCTTATTGGAAGGCATCGGCGACACCATTCGCTACAGCCTCACTGCCGATCCGGTGGAGGAAGCCAAGGCGGGGCGTCAATTGCTCGAGTCGCTCGGTTTGCGTGAGCGCAAGAACGTCGACTTGATCGCGTGCCCCAGTTGTGGTCGTGCCGAAATCGACGTGATCGACGTGGCCAATCGAGCCCAAGAGGCATTCGCCGAGAAGGAGATTCCTCTGCAGATCGCCGTGATGGGATGCGTGGTGAACGGGCCAGGTGAGGCTCGAGAAGCGGATCTCGGAATTGCCGCTGGCAACAAGCGTGGCCACCTATTCGTGAAGGGTCGCAATGTCGCGGTGGTGCCCGAGTCGGAGATGGTTGATGCGCTCGTTGAGTGGGCCACGTTCATCAACGAGCACGGAGTGGAAGCGGCGATAGCCCGTGTTGACACGGCGCTCGCCGAGCGTGAGGCCACCAAGGACCGCAATGCTCTGCTCGCCGAACAAGGCGAAGACGCCAACCATTCCAACGACAAGATCGTCGAGATACGCAAGAAAATTGGCAGTT
>JAFMFC010000011.1 GCA_017856375.1 Ilumatobacteraceae bacterium
TGTATGCGATGTTGTGTCGCGCCGACACCGTCGGGGTGTTCCAGATCGAGTCGCGCGCTCAGATGGCCACCCTTCCGCGGCTGAAGCCGCGTCGCTTCTATGACCTGGTGGTGGAAGTCGCGCTCATCAGGCCGGGCCCGATTCAGGGCGGCTCGGTGCACCCCTACATTCGACGACGCAACGGCAAAGAACCGGTGACGTATCTGCATCCGTTGCTCGAGAACAGTCTCGGCAAGACGCTCGGTGTGCCGCTGTTTCAGGAACAGTTGATGCAGATGGCGATCGACGTTGCCGGCTTCACGCCTGCGCAAGCCGACGAGTTGCGTCAGGCGATGGGCTCGAAGCGTTCGCGAGCGCGGATGTTGCGGCTACGTGATCGGCTGTATGCAGGCATGGCACGCAGCGGAATCGTCGGTGACATTGCCGATCAGATCTTCCTCAAGATGCAGGCGTTCGCCAACTACGGCTTTCCCGAGAGTCACTCGGTGAGCTTCGCCTATCTGGTGTACGCCTCAGCCTGGATCAAATTGCACGAGCCGGCTGCGTTTTGTGCCGCACTCGTGAACTCACAACCGATGGGGTTCTGGTCGCCACATTCGTTGGTACAAGACGCTCGCCGCCACGGCGTGGTGGTGCGCTCGCCGGATCTCAATGCTTCCGCGCACGACGCCACGCTCGAGCCCTGCGTCGAATCCTTCGGCGGGCTCGCGGTACGTCTCGGCGTCTCGTCGGTGCGTGGTATCTCTACCGAGTTGGCCGAGGAGATCTCTGCTGCACGACCGTTCCTCGACATGGAGGATTTGGTTCGTCGTGTTCCCCGTGTGCAGGAGTCGCATCTGGAGTTGTTGGCCACTGCCGGTGTCTTCGACGAATGCTTCGGAGCATCGCGGCGTAGTGCATTGTGGAGTGCGGGCGCAGTGGCTCAGTCGCGGCCGGATCGCCTGGCGGGAATTACCGTCGGCGCCGACGCGCCGAGCCTGCCGGGAATGGCTCCGATGGAAGAAGTAGTGGCCGACCTGTGGAGCACCGGCATCTCCACGCGTGGTCATCCCACGGAACTATTGCGCGAGGAGTTGTCACGGCTCGGGGTGGTCGCGGCTCACGATCTGCCCACCGTCGGTCTCGACAAGGTGATGGTGGCGGGCACCGTCACGCACCGCCAGCGCCCGATGACGGCACGCGGTGTGACGTTCATCAACCTCGAGGATGAAACCGGTTTGATCAACGTGGTGTGTTCACAGGGCTGCTGGGCTCGGTACCGCCGGGTTGCGCGTGGGGCCGGCGCGCTTTTCGTGCGCGGTCGACTGGAAGTGGGCGATGGAGGAGTGGTCAACGTGGTCGCCGAACACATTGCGCCGCTCGTGATGCCGGCGCGTGTGCCGGCGCGCAACTTTCGCTGAGCGCTACTCGTTGGGGCGTTCGTTCAGGTGGTCGTTGAACGCGCGGTAGGTCTCGTAGATGTCCTTGCACACGTCGCAGAGGGGCAACTGTTTGGGGTCACGCGAGGGCACCCACACGTGTCCGCACAATGCTTCGATCGGCGTGCCGTTGATCCGCGCTTCGAGGATCTTGGCCGCCGCATCTTCGTCGGGCCCCGTCTTCACAATGTGGGCCATCGCGGGCTCACCAGTTTCGGGGATGCGCTCGGTGATCGGCTCGACGACGGCGGGACGGACCTGCAGCGGCGTGTTCACGATTTCTAGACTACGACCATGCCGCTGTACGAGTTTCGGTGCAAGACATGTGATGCCACGTTCGAGGAGCGTCGCGCGATGGCGGCTGCGGATGAACCCGCACTGTGTCCTGCAGGACACTCGTCGGTAGTGCGACTGTTGAGCGTCTTTTCATCGGTGGGTGGAGCATCTGCACCACAGACTGCGACACCTCGCTCGGGTGGTGGCTGCGGAAGCGGTTGTGGCTGTCACTGACGAGTGACGTTGACTTCGCCGTGCTGCACGGTGAAGAAATTCAGGAGTGTCAAGCCAGCGCGTGCGAGGCATGCAGTAAGCGTTTGCTCGGTCGCATCGTGTGCTGACGATGCGCCCGTGGGCCGAACGGAGGCCGCGATGACACTTGTTGCGTCGTGAAACAACGACACGAACCCGACCACATCGTGAGCCAACTCGTCGAGATTTGAGCGAATATCGAAGACTGCGAGTGAATGCCCGGTGCGAAGACGATCGCACGTGATGATGACCAACTCATCGCGCAGGGGTCGTGTGATGGCCAGTGCGATGACGCCCAGCGCTTCGGTTGCGGAGCGAATCGGCTCGATGCGGGCACGAGGAAGATGGAGTGGAGGAGCGAATGTCTGGAGCATGATTGCCGCAGGTTAGGAAAGCGGTGTGACGGCGATCACCACGCTCGCCACGGCAATCGCAATCGGCACCGCCACTTGCCACCATCCGGGTTGTCGCGTACGAGGCGGCGGAATCATCGCCGCTCCACACAATGCACCGGCGATCGCACCACCGAAGTGGCCACCGATTGACACTCCGGGAATGGCGATCGTGATCAGCAAGTTGATGATGAACGTGAGTCCCAAGCCGGTTTGCAGCGGGTTCACCCCGCGTTGACGGAGCCCGACTACTCCCGCTGCCATCAGGCCGAACACCGCGCCAGAAGCACCGCCGGTGAATGCGTCAGGCGAGAGCAATAACGCGCCGGTCGAACCAGCCAAGAGAGAGGCGGTGTACACGAGGCCGAATCGCAGAGTTCCGAGTGACGGCTCGAGCAATCGGCCGAGTTGATAGAGCAAGAGCATGTTCATGGCGATATGGAAGATCCCAAAGTGCACGAATCCTGCGCTGACGAGCCGATACCACTCGCCATCGTCGATGAATTGGCGGGAAATCACCATCGCTTCTTGTACGCGCAACAACTGGTCGTTTCCCGAGCCATCGCCGAATCCGGCGAGGAGCCCCCACACGTAGATACCCACGTTGACCGAAATCATCGCGTTGGTGAAGACGAACGGATTGCGGCGCAGGTCGCGATAGCGGCCCTGGAATGGTGTCTTCTGGCGACCGAAGGTGCGCTTGCGGGTGGTGGCCCGCGGCGGCAACGGTGGGGGGAGTTGCGGGGGAGGGAAACTCACGTGGCTACTCGGGTGCCTTCTCCGCTTCGGCTCTGTTCGCGAGGTACCAGGTCACCGTGTTGCGGATGCCCTCTTCGAAATCGGTGTGCGCATGCCAACCGAGTTCCTGCTCGGCGCGCGAGGCATCCACACGACGACGAGGCTGTCCATCCGGCTTGCTCGGATCCCATACGAGTTCGCCGGCAAATCCCACCACGCGGGCAATCGTCTCCGCGGTCTCGCGAATCGTCACCTCGCGGTTGTTGCCGAGGTTGATCGGCTCAGTGCTCGTGCGCTGTTCTGCTGCCAACACGATCGCCTCGGCTGCGTCATCTGCATACAAGTAGTCACGGCTCGCCGTACCGGTTCCCCACACCTGCACTTTGTCGTCGCCGCGTTCCTTGGCCTCCACGCATTTTTTGATCAGAGCGGGGATGACGTGCGATACCGACTCGTGGAACTTGTCTCCCGGTCCGTAGAGGTTGGTGGGGATGACGAAGGCAAACTGTTGGCCGTATTGCGCCTCGTTCACTTGAGCATGCACAAGCAGGGCCTTCTTGGCGATTCCATATGGCGCATTCGTTTCCTCCGGGTAGCCGTCCCAAATCGACTGCTCACGAAACGGAACCGGCGTGAACTTCGGATACGAGCAGACCGTGCCGAGGATGACGGTCTTTTCGACACCGGTGGCACGTGCGGCCTCGATGGTCAGCGTGCCCATCATCAAGTTGTCGAGGTACAGCTGGGCGGGAGCAACCTGGTTGTAGCCGATTCCGCCCACTCGAGCTGCGAGATGAATCACGTGACTCGGACGATGCTCGGAGAACAACTGCTCGGCAACGCCGACTTGAGTGAGATCCGCCTCTCGTCGACGAGGTGCGATCACATTCGCACCGAGCTTGCGGAGTCGGTCGACGACCTTGGTGCCGAGGAAACCATTGCCGCCCGTCACCACGACGGTTCGGCCTTGCCAAGACAGGGCACCTTGTTTGGTCATGCACTCCGACGATACCGAGTTGGCACAATGGACGAGTGCGGGTCGCCTACACCCTTGAGCAGTGCTGGCACCGCGTTCCCGGTGGCACCGCAATTGCAGCTCTAGAGATCGCGCGAGCGATGCCGAACGTCCGTCCCGATGTCGAGTTGCTCGGTGTGTCGGGACGACACGGTGACGATCCTTCGGTCGACTTCGATTTGTCAATCGACGTCGCTGGGCTCTCCGTAAAGGGTCCGTTGCTCTACGAGACGTCGTTACGTCTGCGGTGGCCGAAAGTCGAAACCGTGTGGCCCGATCTCGACGTGTTGCACTCGACGAGCATCATCCCTTTCGCCTCTGGTCGTCCGCAGGTAGTAACGGTGCACGATCTTGCGTTCCTCCGTCATCCCGAATTCTTTACTCGTCGGGGAAATGCGGTCTTTCGGCGCAGCTTGCGCGCCGTGCGCAAGCGTGCGGATCGGGTGATCGTCAGCTCGCAAGCCACGTTCGACGATTGCGTCGTCGCGGGTATCGACAAGGAGCGACTGCGTTTGGTGCCGCTTGGTGTGCGCATTGTCGAGCCGTCGCCCGAGGAATCTTCGCGAACGTTGTCCGCGCTCGGTGTTCCGACGTCATACATCTTGTTCGTCGGAACCATCGAACCACGTAAGAACCTCGCGAGATTGATCGAGGCAGTGACGAGTGATGCCACCTTGCCACCACTCGTTGTCGCCGGAGCGTCAGGTTGGGGTGGCTCAGTCGGCACACTCGTTGCAGATCGAGTTCGATTCGTCGGCCATGTAGACGATGCCACCTTGCGGGTGTTGTATCGATCGGCAATGGCCTTCGTGTATCCCTCGCTGTGGGAGGGGTTTGGTCTCCCGATTCTCGAGGCCATGGCTCAGTCCACTCCGGTCGTGACGTCGGCCGGTACCTCGACCGAAGAGGTTGCGGGCGGCGCGGCGGTGCTCGTGGATCCGACGAAGACATCTTCGATAGTGAGTGGCATCGCAGAAGTACTCCGTCGTCGAGATGAATGGGCAGCACGATCTCATGCGCGAGCACGTGAGATGACCTGGGACGCTGCCGCCCGATCGACAGCAGCCGTGTACGACGAGTTGGTGCAACGGTGACGACACGAGTTGCCGTCAACCTCGCCTGGTGTGTTCCAGGTCGTGTTGGAGGAAGCGAGGAGTATCTCGTTCGCCAACTGCTGGGGCTCGTCGAACACCGCTCGGAGTTCGACGTCCAGGTGTTTGCACCGCGCGGATTCTCGTCTGCCCATCCCGATCTTGCAGAACTTTTTCCGATACACGAAGCCCCGACCACCGCGATGCAACGTTCGTTGCGTGTGGCGATGGAGAACACGTGGCTGGCCCATGCGGCACGAGGATTCGACATGGTGCATCACGGCGGAGGCACGATTCCCTCGTTTGGACTACGCCGGACGCTGCTCACGATCCACGACGTGCAGTACACGACGTACCCCGAGTACTTCTCGCGCCTCAAGCTCGCGTATCTCCGTCGGCGAGTTCCCGCCTCGGTTGCACGAGCATCGATGGTTGCGGTTCCATCGGAGTTCGTGAAGCGCACGTTGATCGACAACTTTGGCGTTTCTGACAAGCGCGTCGTCGTGGTGCGTCACGGTATGCCTCCCAGACTTGGCGCAAATGCCACTCAGGCTTCCGAGCTGCGCTCGCGGTTCGGTCTTGGCGACAACAGGGTGGTGGTGTATCCGGCGGTCACGCACCCGCACAAGAATCATCGGTTCCTCGTTCGCTTGCTGGCTGAGAACTGGCGCGATGTGGTGCTGGTGTGTGCGGGATCGTGCGGTCTCGCTCACGAAGAAGTGAATGCGCTTGCTGGGCAGCTCGGCGTCGCTGATCGAGTTCGCATGATCGGCCGTGTCAGCGACGATGATCGGGATGGCCTGTTGGCGCTTGCCGAAGCAATGGTATTTCCCAGTTTGTATGAAGGTTTCGGTGCGCCACTCGTGGAAGCGATGACGATCGGAACGCCGGTGATCTGTTCCGATCAGGCGGCAGTTCCCGAAGTGGTCGGTGACGCGGCGATGGTGTTGCCTCTTGATCAGGCAGCCTGGGCGTCTGCGCTTGATGCGCTCAGCAGCCGTCGTGCGGCGTTGATCGACGCTGGTCGCTCTCGAGCACTGAGCTTTTCCATCGCGGCATCTGGCGATGACCTTGCGTCGGCTTATCGATCCGTGGGACGGGCTTGATGAGTGCGTCTCGCCCGTTGCGCTTGATCGTGCTGTGTCCGCACTTTGCGCCCGACATTGCGCCCACCGGCGTGGTGATGACGCGAATCGTGGAAGAACTCGCGCGACGCGGACACGAACTCCATGTGATCACGGCATTGCCGTGGTATCGCGAACACCGAGTCGAACCTGGTTACGAGACGAAGTGGTGGAGCGTGGAACGCACGACATGGGGCACGATCACCCGAGTCAATCCATTCCCCGGCAAGTCGAAGTCGAACATCTTCCGCCGTGCGATCGGATTCGTGCTATTCAGTGTGCTTGTCGGCATTCGAGGGCTGCGAGCAGGCGGCAACACTCGCGTGGATGGAGTACTCGCGATGTCTCCTCCGCTGACCCTGGGTGTCACGGGTTGGCTGGTGCGTGTCGTCCGCGGGGGGAGACTCGTGTTCAACATTCAAGACGTGTTCCCCGATGCAGCAATTGAGACAGGAGCAATTTCCAACCCTGCGATCGTCGGACTGGCTCGGTGGCTGGAGAAGTTCAGCTATCGACGAAGTGACCTTGTGGTGTTGTTGTCGGAAGATCTCGCAGAAAATGTGCGTGCGAAGCTCGGTCGTCGAGATCGCCATCGTGTGCGGGTGATTCCGAACTTCGTCGACACACATGCGATCACGCCGTCGACCCGTAACAATTCGTATCGATCGGAACTGGGAATCGGCGAAGAGCCCGTGGTGATGTACGCGGGCAACGTCGGCTACTCGCAATCACTCGACTTGATGATCGCTGCCGCCAAAGCGATGCCGAACGTGATCTTCGTGATCAACGGTGACGGATCGGCAAGGCCGTCGCTCCAAGAACGCGCGCAGGGTTTGAGCAACGTTCGATTCGTTGATTACCAACCCATCGAGCGACTGAACGAGGTGCTTGCCGCGGCCGATGTGCACGTGGTTCCTCTGCGCAAGGGCTTGGCAAAGGTCAGTGTGCCGTCCAAGTCGTACTCCGTCTTGGCCGCTGGTCGGGCACTGCTCGCAGCAATCGACCCCGGTACGGAGATACCTCGGTTGATCTCCGAAAGTGGCGGTGGCGTTGCCGTCGCGCCGGATGATCCCACTCTTTTCATCGGCGCTTTGCGCGAGATGTTGGCAGACCGCGATCGACTTGCCGCGATGGGTCGGGGTGGACGGGAGTGGGTCGAGCGTCACGTTTCGCCGAGCGGCGTGGCCAGCGCATACGAATCGTTGTTTCGTCGCGCAACGGTTGAAGACCGATAGCCTGTCGGCACCGTGGCTCGCTCATCATCTGCACAAAAGATCGCCCGTTTGGCCCAGAAGGGCAAGGGAAAGAAGGTTCGCTTCCAGGGTGGTTCCACTTTTGCCACCGTGATTTTGGCGATCGTCTTGTTGGGTTCGATCTTGGTCGCCTACGCCCGACAGTCCGAACCAGTGGTTGATGCCTCCCTGACGGCAGAGCAGCAATACGCGTTGTCATTCGGCGTCTACTTCTGTGACCAGTTCATCGACGGCATTGCTGCCGTACCCGCCGCAGATGCGATCGACCCAGAAGCATCGACCTCGATTGCCGCTGAGGGAGTGGTGTTGTGGAAGCCGCAGGTACTTGCGGGGGAACGCAAGGCCAAGTTGGGCACGATCTTCGATCTCTACGGCCTCGCGGTAACCGACTCGTCGATCACCTTCCCCTCCGCGGTCTCAGTGAACGAGGGGCAGCCGGTGAGTGAAGACACGACCGAGTGCAACGGTGAGCCTGGCTCGTTGGTGGTGGTGTCGTGGCCAGATGCCGCCGACTCGGCCAATTCGGATCGCTCGATTGCCAGCTTCGACGGAGTTCGCTTGACGAACGACAACATGGCGATCGTTCTCGCGTTCATTCCCGATGGTGCCGAAGTGCCGCAGCCCGATTCGGCAGCCGAAGTCTCCACGGTTCCGCGCCAAGGGTAAGCACCACACGATGCACGCGGTCGTGCTCGTTGGGGGATTCGGTACTCGGTTGAGGCCGCTCACCTATACGGTGCCCAAACCGTTGTTGCCCGTCGGTGACCGACCGATGCTCGAACACCTCCTTGCGCGCTTGGCTCGAGGTGGTGTGACGAACGCGGTGCTTGCGCTTGGTTTCAAACCGGATCCATTCCTCGCCGCCTTCCCGGGAGACGAATGCGCTGGCGTCAAGCTCACCTATGCGGTGGAGGATTCGCCACTCGACACCGCAGGTGCCATCGGTTTCGCAGTGCGACGTGCGGGCATCGACTCCACCTTTGTGGTTGCCAATGGCGACGTCATGACGTCCCTCGATGTGGCGTCGCTCATCGACTTCCATCGTCGCAGTGGTGGCGAAGCGACGATCTCGCTCACCCCGGTAGACGACCCGAGTCAGTTTGGAATTGTCGAGACCGAACAGAGCGGTCGGGTGCTTCGTTTCGTGGAAAAGCCGGCGAAGGGAGAAACGTCAAGCAATTTCGCCAGCGCTGGCACCTACGTCATGGAGCCCTCGAGTCTCGAACGCATGCCGGATGGGCAGAAGTTGTCGATTGAGCGCGTGGTCTTTCCCGCGATCGTCGGCGAGGGGGCGCTGTTTGCCATGGCGACCGACGACTATTGGATCGATGCCGGTCGACCCGACACCTATCTCGATGCCAACATCCATCTCGTCCGCACCGGATCCACGCCCGCAGTTCACGTATCGGCAGTGGTCGACGATGAGGTCGAGTTGATCGACGCAGTGGTGGGCGCCAATGCCCGAGTGGGGCATGGAGCATCCATCCGGCGCAGCGTTCTATTGCCGGGCAGTGTGATCGGCCGTGATGCCATCGTCCGCGGTTCACTGGTGATGGGCGAGATTGGTGACGGGGCAGTGGTGATCGACTCGGTAATCGGCAAAGACGGCAAGGTAAGTGCCGGCGAGACGATCTCTGGCGCCAAGCGTCCGGATGACGCACATGGCTGAATCACGCACTGGACGCACTCGCCGATCGCGATTGCCGGAAGTTCGTGGTCCAGTGCTCGTCGTCGGTGGCGCGGGTTTCGTCGGTTCGCACTTCGTCGAGCGCGTGCTCGCTGAATCGCTCCCCGTGGAAGTGGTCGACGACTTGTCCACTGGATCGCTGGCCAACCTCGCCGAAGCTCGGGCAATGGGCGGAGAGTTGCGGTTTCATCATCTCGATGCGGAGTCGATCGAGTTTGGTGAACTCGTCGGTTTGCGTCGTCCCGACGTCATCGTCCATCTTGCGGCACTTCATCCAGGTGCCACGACACTTCGTGAAAGCTTGCAGGCACTGAACGTGACAGTAAGTGTTCTCGAAGCTGCCCGTCATCATGGCGTGCGCAAGGTGGTGACCTTCCTCCCGGCGTCTCTCGTGTACGGCGAAGTGGAGGCGCGTCGACTGCCGGTGAAAGAGGGGTATGACACTGCGCCGGCAGGTGTGCCACAGCTGGTGGCTAAGTCGATTCGTGAGGCACTCGGCGTGTATCGCGAGGTGCATGCAGTGGAGTTCACTTCATTGATCGGAGGCAACGTATACGGATTGCGTCAACGGCCGGAAGATGGTGTGGTCGCTGCGTTTGCCTCTGCGGTCATTCGGCGTCAGGACCCCGAAATTTTCGGAACGGGAAAGCAGACCAGGGATTTCGTCTACATCGATGATGCCGTGGACGCTCTATTTCGCGCATTGACGCGCGGGGATGGACTCGACATCAATGTGGGCACGGGTAGGCAGACCACGGTGGAGGAAGTGTGGAAGCGTCTCGCGGCAGGAACCGAGCGCCGGGCGGTGAAGTCCGAGCGACGTGCCGGTGAACTGCAACGAATCTCGTTGTCGCCGATCAGGGCAAAGATTCAACTGGGTTGGCAACCCTGGACCTCGCTTGAGGATGGGTTGAAGGTGTATCGCAACCTGTTTCTGCGGATGCCTTCGGAAATGCGCGACTAGCGGAACAAATCTTCGCGAGCGGGCCGCACGATTTCTTTCATCGAGGCCTCGCGGAACCATTCGGCATTGGCGCCACGGACGATCGCGATCGGGATACCAGAGGACTTGCCCATCACCATCTCTGCGGCTCCGGCCAACTGGTCGGCCACGCACACCTCGGTCACCTGCATCGCGCGACCGAGTGCATCGGGTGTTCCTCGCAGGTCGACTACACCGGCGATTCCTGCTACACCGATCGCGACGTCGGTGAGTCCCATCCTCCACGGTCGACCAAACGTGTCACTCACGATCACGCCCACCTCGACTCCCAGCTTGGCGCGGACGATGTCGCGAATTCGACGAGCAGATCTGTCGCTGTCGAGTGGAAGGAGGGCCGCAAAGCCGCGCTCGACGTTGGATAGATCCACGCCACTGTTTGCACAGATGAAACCGTGCTTCGTCTCGGTGATCATCAAGTCGCCGCGCCTGCGCAACACGCGAACCGCCTCTTCTTCCACCAGCTTTTTGTGGCTGAGCGGGTCGTTCGGGTCGACTGCAACAAGCCGACCCTCCGCCTTGGAAACGATCTTTTGGGTGACGACCACCACATCGCGATCGAGTAGTGGCCCGTTCGGCTCTGTACGACATGCCTCGACAACAAGATCTCCCACCTGGTCTCCCGGCTTCACCTCGCCAATCCCGCTCACGCCCCACATCGTCAATCGGCTCATCGGAGTACTCCGCAAGTCACGGCGAGACGCTCGGTTACCTCGGGAGAACTCATGATCGTGTCGGTCACTACGCAGGTCATACCAAGTTCCTCGACTTGATCTGCAAGGTGGGCGTCTTGTTCATCGATCACGAGCGTGGCACAGACGTCGCGATAGATCCTGGCTATGCCAACGACTGTTGGCTCCATGCCCAATTCGACCATCAGTCGATCGGCAGGACCCTTCAATGCCTTGCCGCCGACGATGGGAGAAATGGCGACGACATCGTTGCGGCGAGAGGCGAGTGCGTCGTTTACTCCTGCAAGTGCTCGTAGCGGCCCGATCGAGACAATGGGATTGGATGGCGCAATGATCACCTTGTGTGCGTCACGAAGAATTTGGAGGAATGTCGGCTTGGCTGATTCGCTGCCAGCGAAACGCACGCTTGCAACTCTCACGTCATGGCGGTACTTGACGAAGTATTCCTGAAAGGAGATCTCGTCTCCTGACTTGCCAGCCACACAGTCCTCGGCCAGCGTGACGAGCGTGCGTACCTCGTCGTCGGACATGGGGACGATTTTGCACGGGACGCCCCAAGCCTGGGTGATCTCGGTGGACACCTCGCTAAGCGTGGCGCCTTCGCGCAATCGCGCCGTGCGATAGAAGTGCGTGGCGAGGTCGCGATCGCCGAGGTTGAACCAGCGTGGTGCTGCCGACGAGTTGGCCGGCGTCACCGGCTCGAATCGAGCAAGAGCCTCCATGGCGTTCCATGTTTCGTTCGCGAGTCCCCATCCGCGTTCGGGATCGATGGCGCCGGCGACGGTGTAGGTCACCGTGTCGAGATCGGGTGAGATGTGTAGGCCGTGAAGCACCGTGTCATCCGCGGTGTTCACGATTGCGGTCACTGGCGCGTCGAGGCGTACGGCGCCGCGGAGGAATCGAGCGGCGCCAACACCACCTGCCAACACCGCGATCATGCGTTCGAAGCGTAACGATCGATCACTGGTAGATTCGTTGTTCCATGCCCACCGCGTTCATCACCGGCATCACGGGTCAAGACGGCCGTCACCTTGCGGAGTTCCTCCACGGCAAGGGGTACAAGGTGTACGGAATGATGAAGGGTCAGCACAATCCTCGTGCCGAGATGATCCGCGAAGAGTTTCCGTTCATCGAAATCGTTCCCGGT
The DNA here is from genome assembly GCA_017856375.1 of Ilumatobacteraceae bacterium. Lineage (GTDB taxonomy): Bacteria > Actinomycetota > Acidimicrobiia > Acidimicrobiales > Ilumatobacteraceae > UBA3006. The sequence goes on from JAFMFC010000011.1 coordinate 12,086, forward strand.
GACCTGACCGATCTGTCCAGCCTGGTTGCGGCGCTCGAACAGACTCAGCCCGACGAGGTGTACAACCTGGGTGCTATTTCCTTCGTGGCGATGTCGTTCAACCAGGCCGAACTGACGGCGAACGTCACCGGTCTCGGTGTACTGCGGATGCTCGAGGCCGTGCGCATGGTGGGTGGCGCAACCAACAATCCGATTCGCTTTTATCAAGCGTCGTCATCAGAGATGTTCGGCAAGGTGCGCGAGGTGCCCCAGACAGAGATGACACCGTTCCATCCGCGCTCGCCCTATGGCGTGGCCAAGGTGTTCGGTCATCACCTCACCGTCAACTACCGCGAAAGCTACGGTCTCTTTGCCTGTTCGGGAATTCTCTTCAATCATGAAGGGCCTCGTCGAGGTCTCGAGTTCGTGACGCGCAAGATCACCAACACCGCTGCACGTATCAAGCTCGGAATCGAAAAGGAATTGGTGCTCGGCAACATCGACGCCAAGCGTGACTGGGGATTCGCTGGCGACTACGTGAAGGCGATGTGGTTGATGTTGCAACAGCGTGAGCCCGACGATTACGTCATCGCCACTGGCGAGACGCACTCGGTGGAGGAGTTTCTCACGCTGACGTTCGACAAAGTCGGTCTCGGTGATTGGCGAGCACACGTGCGCCAGGATCCAAAGTTCTTCCGTCCCGCCGAAGTGGACCTTCTAATCGGTGATCCGTCCAAGGCCAAGAACCAGTTGGGCTGGGTTCCCGAGGTCAGCTTCGAGCAACTCGTGGGGATGATGGTCGAACACGACCTGCGCTACGAGTCGGACCGACTCAAGCGGTAGCCGTTAGACCACTCAGGATTCGAGGGGGCGTTCGGCAAACGCCTCGATCACGGATTCATCGTCCGGCCGAGCACCACTTGCGAGTCTGCTCCTGATCGACAAACCGAACACGATCAGTGTGGCAACCGAACTGGCGACCAAGGCCAACTCCACACGTAGGTAGAGGTCGTCACTCGAGAGCCAAGCAACGAGAACGAAAGTCACGAAACCGATAACCCAGCCGAGCGCCACGGTGGCGTGTCCGTGGAGAGCAATTACTGCCTGGGCAATCGCAACAGCGGCCATGTAGAGAGCGCTTGCAAACGCGAGCAGCGTCAGGGTGCGACGGTCGATGCCACCCTCGTAGACGAACTCGAGTGCGGCTGGGCCCACCAAGAATGCACCGATCACACCGATCACACCGACGGCAATGACGAGGTACATCAACCGGCGCAGTCCGATTCGGAAGTCGGTCAGTTCGCGTTGCGCAGCGAGTCGGGCAAGCCGCGGCAGCAATGCAGCCTGCACTGCTTGAAAGAGGAACAAGGGGATTCGGGCGAAGATGACCGCGTTGCCGAATCGCGTGACCACTTCGGCCGGGGCCGTATCCCCGAGCAGGTCGACGGTGATCGGCCCCGCGTTGACGAGCGCGGCAGCAAAGAGTGAACCGAGGAGCAGCCAGCCAAGGTTTGGGGTCACCTCGCTCCACGTTGCTGGTGGGCCGTCTTCCGTCTTGAGTTTCCCCGCCGCTGCAACGAGCAGCACTCCGATGATCGGTGAGAAGGCGATGGTGAGGGCATATGGTCCGACACGATCGATTCCCGAGAGCCACAGCACGGCACAACCGATCACGCGGATTGCCCCATCCATGCCGATGATCACGCCGTAACTGCCAAAGCGGCCCGAACCAGAACAGATGCCCCGAGCCAAATGCAGGGGAGCGTAGGTGCCCATGGCAATCAACAGCGCAAGGGTGACGATGCCGTAGCCCTCGAACAGATTGTCGTTGACCACTGGCGCGAGCGCCACCACTGCAATGACGATGACGAGCAACATCGCGAGTGCAAGCGGGGCAATTCGTCGCACGATCGGTCGCCCGCCTTGCGTGAGAGCGCGTCGATGCGCAAGTGCGCGGGAAACCTCTTGTTCGATCGGCAAGAAGAAACCCGGCGCAAGGGCGAACATGATGAACCACATCGCGACGATCGGCTTGAAGCCATCTTGTCCGAGCGCTTGCTGGCCGATCTTGAAGAACACGTATGCGGAGATACCCGCAATGAACAAGCCGATTCCCGCGAGCACGGTGCCTTCGGGAAGCGGCGTGCGTGATTCGGTCTTGGTTGGCTCGCTCGTCACGTTGCTTTTGTCGTTCCGATTTTGTTTTCCGTCACCACGATCAGCGGTTTGGCCCAATCGCGACCACCGATTCGTGACGCCAGGATCGACAAGGCAATGGCGAGGCGAAGCGGGAGGCGAGTCGACAGGCGGGGGCTCGGCGTTGTCATCATGCCGTAGTTCAGTTCGGGCGTGGCAGCTTTCACTTCGTCGAAGATCTTCGCCAGAGAGTTCTTATTTTTCCATGTCTGGTAAATCACCAGTCGACCATTCGGGTTCAGCTGTGACACGAAATATCTGATGAACTCGACTTGAAAGTCGACATCGACATTGCGGGTGAACGGATAAAACTCGAAACAAAAGATCGTGTCGAATTCTCCAAGTGCTCCGCTCGCAGGTGAAATTGGTCGGGCCTGGAACTTTGCTTCGGGGTGGTGGGCAGTTGCATACGCGATGGCATCCTCTGCCAAGTCGACCCCGAGCACGGTCGCGTCGGGATAGGTCGCAGCAAGTGCCTTGGTGGTGAACCCCGCACCGCATCCAGCGTCAAGAATCGAGCGCGGCTGGTGGTGGCCGAGCAACTTGGCAATGGCTTGAACTTTGGCGAGTGGGTCGACGTCGTTGTGCAGGGTGATTCCCGTGAGCGAGAGGTCTTGTGCTGTCCTGAGAAGTTTGTAGGACTGGAAGTCAGACGAGATGCTGGCTTCGTCGCTGCTTTCTTCTCGGAATTCTTGCTCGGCTCGGTGGAGGTTTTCGGGTCTCCACCATTCTTTTGAATTCACTGACAGCTGCTCCTCGGCACGGCACGACACTAGGGCAGCATCGAGGCTGAACGGTGCAGTCAGGATTCCTTGGTTTCGGCACGAGGCGCTGATGGCACGAACTCGCGCACTTTCGTGATCACCGTTTGGATCGCGGCGCTGACATCTTCAGCACATTGAGGAGCACGCTCCTCAATTTTCTCGGTGGCCTCGCGGCGTAACACTTGTGCTCGCTGAAACGTGAGTACTGCCAAACCAACGGCGGTGTAAATCGCATCCTTGAGCTTTTCTTTCAATTCGTCATCGGAGAGATCTTGAAGTGACTGTAGATAGTCGCGAATCGGCGCAGGGAGCGGAAGCGAACTCAAGTCGATTCGACGTGGATCGAAATCCTCGATGCGCGGAAAAGATCGCTCGGCCATGCATTCCTGAGGTTACAAGCGCACCCTTTATTCATGCTCAGTCGTGCGACAGGATCATTCGCTGCCTCACATAGGCGTTTAGACAACTAGCCTGACTTCGTCGTGACGCACTTGGAGATGCCTACGTCGATCGGTCGCGCACCCGAGGCCCCACCGGTCGTTGTTTCGATGGTGGTGAGCAGCCCCGGGGAGTGGTTTGCCGAGGTGCTCGACGGACTGATCGCGCAGGACTACCCGAACCTGCAGACCTTGTTTTTGATCATCGAGGATGGTGCTTCGGTCGACTTGGCCGAACGAATCCGCACGATTCTGCCTCACGCCATCGTTCGTACCGTTGAAGGAAACCCCGGATGGGGTCCCGTGCAAAACCAGGTCCTTCGCTTAGTGGAGGGTGAGGCTGGATTCTTCTGTTTCCTGCATGACGACGTCGTTCTTGAGTCGAACACGATCAGTCGCCTGATCGAAGAGACCTTCCGATCGAACGCCGGACTCGTTGGCCCAAAGGTGGTGACGTGGGATGACGAGCGTGTTCTCCAAGAGGTGGGCATCGGCGTGGATCGGTTGGGCGAGCGTGTATCGGTCGTCGAACCCGGTGAGGTCGATCAAGAGCAGCACGATGCAGTCCGCGACGTGTTCACGTTGTCGTCGTGTTGCCTCCTTGTACGTGCAGATCTCTTTCGCGAGTTGGGCGGTTTTTGTCCGGAGATTTCATTTCATGGCGAGGAACTCGACTTCTCCTGGCGCGTGCACTTGAGTGGAGCGCGCGTGCTAGTGGTTCCTGCAACTCGAGTGCGCCACCGCGGAGAGATGTCTCTTCGCAAACCTGGGATTGTTTCGACGGTCGACGTCGAACGTCACCGAGTGCTCACCGTGTTGTCGCTCTCGAATTCCACACGAGTTCCTTTCCTGTACCTGCAGATGGTGATCGAATCACTCTTCCGCGTGGTCGTGTCACTTCTGGGTGGCGGAGTCCGTTCTGCCTTTGCCTCCCTGCGGGCAACGTTCACTGCCCTTGCTTGGATGGGGCAGATCTGGTCTCGACGTTCGCGTACCCGCCCCGTGCGCCGAGTGCCTGGCTCCGAGATTCGTGGATTACAGGAGCGTGGTAGCGCTCGTTTGTCGGCGTTCTGGCGTCGGCGCCTCTCTCGTCGCTCCGCTCGGCCGAGCGACGATGTCGATCCCCGTCACACCCGCTTCGTGCTCGGCGTCGGTGTCGCGCTTGTGCTGCTCCTGCTGGTGGGCAGTCGAAGTTGGATCGGTGATTCGGTGTCGGTTGTTGGCGAGTTCCTCCCACTGCGCGGCAGTGAATCGCCGTTCGCGCTATTGGGCGACTATCTCGGGGGGTGGTGGCAAGCAGGCTTCGGTCAAGCGACTGCCAATCCGACGGGAGTTCTGCTGCTTGCTCTCGCCGGTTTCGCAACCTTCGGACAACTGGGCTTTCTCCAGCTCTGTTTGATCCTCGGCTTGGTGGTCGTTGGCTGGATGGGCGTGTGGCAGATGGCGGGCCGCGACTTTGGAATGCGCGCACGGATCATGGCTGTGGTCGCATATGGCGCGCTGCCAAACGTCTTCTTCGGTCTCAGCACCGGAGCTTGGGGGGCGCTCATTCTCTATGCCGCATTGCCCTGGTGGGCGCGGGCAATCCTGCATGACGAACGGAGCCTCGGTGGTGCAAAGCGAACACAAGCCATTGCTTCGAGCGTCGTGCTCGCAGCGATCGTCTTGGCATTCGAACCCAGTGCGCTGGTCGTATTCGGATGGGTGGGGTTGTGGTGGGCACTCGCCAATGTCGTGGCTGGGGGTGGTGTACGAGGTCTCGTTGGCCCCATGCGGGTGACGGTGATCGCCGCCATTGGCGCATTCGTACTCAATCTTCCTTCGGCGATTCAGATCATCGAGAGGCCCACCAACTTCGTGGCGTCGTCCGCGCGGACGAATCAAGGTCTCGTCGCTGTAGCGAGTTTTGATTTCGATGGACGAACTATCGGCGTCTTAACTCTCGTGATCCATGTACTCCCTCTCGCGGCAGTGTTATTGGCTCGAGGTACATACGTGGTGTGGGCAATTCGTGCCGTCTTGTTGACCACCTCTACGACCACGGTGATGGTGCTTCTCGATCGTTCGGCGATCGACCTTGCTTTGCCGTCGTCACTATCGATGTCCTTCGTCGTTTCATTTGGTGCGGCCCTTGCTGTGCTCGCCCTGTTGGGCACGGCGCTCGATCGTCGGCCGACGCGGTTGCGTCCGGTCGCGTTGAGTGCAGTGGCGCTGGGTCTGCTGGCGATCGTTCCGTCATTGCCGTATGCGACGAGCGGAGATTGGGGACAGCCTGAGACCACCCTTGCCCAATTGCTCACCCAACTCCCCAAGGATCCCGTAAATGGTGATTACCGCGTCGTTTTCGTCGGTTCGAGTGACTTGTTGCCGATTGCTTCGACGGACTTGTCCGACGGACTGGCCTACGCAGTATCGGACGACGGTGAAATCACCTTGCGCGATCGCTGGGTTCCGCCAGCGAATGACGCGTCTGCATGGCTTCAACAAACTCTCGAACTTGTCGGAGCTGGATCCACCGTTCGAGCCGGTCGTCTGCTGGCACCACTAGCGGTTCGTTACGTGGTCGTGCCGCTGGCTCCTGTCGATGAAGATCGGTCTTGGTCGCCCACGCCCGTCGTCGACTTGTTCGTCGATGGACTGGCGAACCAACTCGACCTGCGCCGCGCGTATTTTTCGAGTTCTCTGGTGATCTACGAAAACGTTGCCTGGATTCCGACGCTGGCCAAGTTGACGGATGAATCGGCCGTGCTTTCTCAACAAGCTGGCACTGATGCGCTACTCACTGTCGATTTGTCTACGGACACCGTGTTGAAGATGGGTGACACTCTCGCGGGAGATCCGTCCCTCGTCGAAGCGGGGACCGTCCACTTTGCGGCTCCGCACTCAGACTCGGTGGTCCTCAACGTCGGCGGAATCGACGTGCAGTCGCGAGTGGCATTCGGGGGAACGATGGCATTCGATTCACCTGTAGCGGGGTTGGCGCGACTCGAGATGCGCACACCTTGGTTGCATCTGATCACCGTATTGGTGCAGGTGTTGTTCTGGATGCTTGCACTGCTGGCCATTGGGGACATCGGCCGATTCCGTCGTCGTTCGTTGTTGCGTGCGGCTCGGCGGGTGCGCCTGATCGAAAGTGATGAAGCCGTGTTGTCGCTCGATGAATCCGTGAGGCGTGGATGAACGACCTGGGTATCGCTCGAGAGCACATGCGGGTGCGTCAGATAGTCGTTGCACTCGCAACAGTTGCTCTCGCAGCAACTCTGGTGATCATCGATTCTCGTATTTCGACCTCACCGGCCGAGTCGGTAGTTGCGAGCGGGCGAGTGGCTATCCCATCGCTGACTTCGACAGAGTCGGTGGCATCCACCTGGTTCTGCCCTGGCGTGCCGGGGAACGACGGAACGATTTCAAGTTCGTTGGTCCTGGCCAATTCAGGAGCCCAGGACATCTCGGCGACGGTGACTCACTTGGGCACGGCCGTGGAATCGGCGACGCAGTCGGTGGTCATTCCGGCACTTGCGAGCCTCGAAGTGGAAGCGACGGGTGGGGTCGTCTCACCATTCGTAGCCACCATTGTCGAGATCCTCGGCGCTTCGGGCTCGGTCGAGCAGGTGATCAATCATCCTGCTGGCCGTTCAGTTGTCACCTGCACCACCAACACCGCTGACGAGTGGTACTTCGCTGACGGCTTCACGGCGGCCGACAGCCTCGAGAACATCGTGATCAGCAACCCGTTCAGTGATGCGAGCGTGGTCAACATCACGTTCACGACGAAAGACTCCATGCGCGAGCCTGGAAATCTGCAAGGTCTCGTCGTGGCTCCTCGTTCGGTGCTCTCGATTTCTTTGGCAGAACAAGGCGCGCGCAATGAGCCGGTGCTGGCAGTCTCCGTCCGAGCCAAATCGGGCAATGTCGTCGTCGGACGGTCGCAGCACTATCTCGGTCAGGGGCGTCTCGGCTATGTGATGAATCTTGGGTCGATGGGTGACGCGACGGAGTGGTGGTTCGCTGATGGGGAACGCATCGAAGGTTCGACTGAACAGCTCGTCATCTACAACCCGTGGGATGTCGATCGTCAATTGAATGTGGTCTTTTTGCCGTCCGATCCTGCAGTGGTGATCGATCCGCTCGTGATCACCGCTCCGGCGGGGCGCGTGACGCTCATCGATACCGCGCAGCTTCCGAATCTGCCGGCGGGCCGCTATGGCATCAACGTGTCGGTTCTCGACGACTTGTCGCGTGACGATCGCGGAGTGGTGGTGGAGCAAGTCATCACCAGGCGAGTGGGGGACAAGGTGGGAACATCCGTGGTTCTCGGCACCCCGGGCGCGGCACTCAGCACCGTGTGGGTGGCGCCAGCGGGCGTGACGCCGGGCCTCGAAGACGGGCTCGTCGTGCTCAACACCACGCCATCCGAAGCGTCGCTCGTCATCGAGCAAGTGGGGCCCGCTGGTCTCGTCCCGATCACCGGGCTCGAGTCGATCGTGATTGGTGCTGGTTCACTCGCAGTAATCGCAATCCCACCATCGCTCTCGTCGGCTCAAGTGGTCGTGCGTGCCGATCAACCGATCGTGGTGCAACGCATGTTGTCGCGCGGCGGCGAACTAGTTGGTCGCACCACTGCGCTGGCGATGCCGGTGTTGCCGATGGTGACACCGTGATTCGTTTGTTGATCGTCGTGAGCACGGCCATCCTGGCGATGGGTGTAGGAACTTTCGTGAAGCGACGTGGAGAGTCTTCGCCCACTCAAGTCGGTCATCTCTATCCAACCCAGATCGATCGCACCGACTTTGATGACGCTCGGGAATGGCTGGCGGTGGCGTTCACCTCCGCCACGTGCAACACGTGCGCAGACGTAGAGAACAAGTTGCGCGTGCTCGAGTCAAGAAATGTGGGAGTGCGCATCGTCGAATACGGTGAGCATCGCGACTTGCATCGCAAGTACGCGATCGATTCGGTGCCGTGCGCAGTGTTTGCTGACTCACTCGGAGTAGTGCATGCTGGCTTTGTCGGACCAGTGAGCGCCACCGATCTGTGGGCCGCGCTCGCTCGAATTCGTGACGGCGTTAGGTTCGAGCAGTGCTCGACCGATGCCGACTGGACCCAAGCGAACTAACGCTCTAGAGCTTCGGCGAGTTTTCGCTGACCTTCTCCGGCTCGCCCAGGCCTTGCTGTACGAGTCGAGAAACCAATGCTCCATCGATGGTCTCTTGGTCAAGGAGCGCTTGAGCCACAAGGTCGAGTCCTTTGCGATGCTTTTCGAGCAATGCGCGAGCACGCTTCTCCTGCTCGTGCAGGATGCGGCTGATCTCCTCGTCGATGACACGTGCCGTTTCGTCCGAATACTCCCTACCCGAAGTCATCAGGTCTTCGCCGAGGAAAACCTGCTGCTGTCCGGCGAATGCCATCGGGCCGACCTTGTCGCTCATGCCCCACTCCCGCACCATGCGGCGGGCAATGTTCGTCGATTGTTCGAGATCGTTGGCTGCACCGCTATTGAGATGACCGAATACGACCATCTCCGCAACGCGGCCACCCATCGCCTTGCAGATCACGTCCTCGAAGTACTCGCGCGAATAGGTGTGACGCTCCTCAGGGAGAGTCCACGTGACTCCGAGTGCCATTCCGCGGGGAAGAATCGTCACTTTGTGCAGCGGATCGGAGTGCGGTAGCACCGTGGCCAACACCGCGTGACCACCTTCGTGGTACGCGGTTGCCCGTTTCTCTTCGGCATTGAGGATCAGGCTTTCGCGGCTGGCGCCGAGCACGACACGATCTCGCGCATTTTCAAAGTCAATGCGCTCGATGTGGGTCGAGCCGCGACGAACGGCGAACAGTGCCGCCTCATTCACCAGATTGGCAAGATCAGCTCCACTCATTCCTGGTGTTGCCTTGGCCATCGTGTCGAGATCGACATCGTTGCCCATGCGCTTGCCGGCTGAGTGCACCTTGAGGATTGCCAAACGCTCTTCGACTTCCGGGAGCGGCACGATGATCTGGCGATCGAAGCGACCCGGACGCAGGAGAGCGGGGTCGAGAATGTCGGGACGGTTGGTTGCAGCCATCACCACGATGCCCTCGGTGGCTTCGAAGCCGTCCATCTCGGCGAGCATCTGGTTGAGTGTCTGCTCGCGCTCATCGTGACCTCCACCGAGTCCAGCTCCTCGCTTGCGGCCGATGGAATCGATCTCGTCGACGAAGATGATCGCGCGACCCATCTTGGCGGCTTGCTGGAACAGATCGCGGACACGGCTTGCGCCAACGCCGACGAACATCTCCATGAAGTCCGAACCGGTGACGGAGAGGAATCCGACTCCGGCTTCACCTGCTACTGCGCGAGCGAACAGCGTTTTTCCGGTTCCGGGAGGACCGACGAGCAGGATTCCCTTCGGCACACGTGCGCCGATCTCCTTGAATCGCTCGGGCATTTTCAAGAAGTCGACGACTTCCTTGATCTCCTGCTTCACGCCCGCGTAGCCCGCCACATCGGCGAACGTGGTGCTCGGCTTGTCCGCGTCGTAGTTCTTGGCCTTGCTGCGACCGATCGACATGATGTTGCCGGCTTGTCCCATGGCGCGACGCTGCATCCACAAGAAAAATCCCATGATCAGAAAGAAGGGCAGGAGCAGCGGGATCAGGTCGGTGAAAAAGTTGCCCGTTGGGGTGACGTAGTCGTAGTCGACACCCTTCTCCTTGAGCAGTTGTTCGTCGGCGTCCGACAATGCAGTGGCACCGGTGGTCTCGAACGAGCTGCCATCGCGGAGTTCACCGCTGATCACATTCGACAAATTGTTGATGGTGACGCTTTGCACCTCACCGTTGTCGACCAGCTCGAGGAACTCGGTGTAGGTCACTTTGGTTGCCGTAGTGGTGGGCCACAGGCGCGGGCCGATGATGAGCGCGGCAGCGACGGCGACGAGGGCCCAAATCGCCCACTTCGGCATCGCTGGTCGATCACCAGTTTGGCGCTGGTTCTTGTTGCTCGGTTTGCGCGTAGAACGCTTCGGGGCGGGGGGTGGAGGAGGGGGGAGTTTGCTCACGAGCCCATGCTATGGGTCGCTTGGAGATGGTTTCTCGTCCTGCTCGGACAGCGACAAACGTTGATCATCCACCTTTTTTGTATGCCTGATCAGTAATTTCGTCGTGTGGCCCGCAAATGTTCTCGGCAGTTGTGTCGTGAGACGCCGTCGATCACCCTGACTTATCAATATGGTCGGGCCATCGTGTGGATCGATGATCTCGCCGAGGACGCCGATCCCCATGCTTATGATCTCTGTGAGCGCCACGGCAAGCGGATTACTCCGCCAAGCGGGTGGCGCCTCGAAGACCGCCGTAATCGCTTCCGCGCCGCGGTGGGCAATCGCCTCGCCGGCTGAACGGCCACGCCCATGAACCGGTCCCCGTGGCCGCCTCCATCGGGAGAACCGGCTCCGCCCCAAACGAGTGGAATTGGCATCCCGACAATCTTCGCCAGTTGGGTGGTGGCCTACCTTTTTGCGGTGGTGCTTGGCGCCGCGCTACTGGGTTGGGCGGGGCATGCGGAAGGCGAAACCTTGCCGCCGTGGCTAGTGCTCGGTTCATCCCTTGCACTGTGGATTCCCCAACTGGTGGCGGTGTGGATCGTGGCCAAGCGCTTTGGCTCGGGGCGCATTCGAGACGATTACGGCATTCGATTCTCCGCGCGCGATCTCTGGGGAATTCCGATCGGTATTGCCAGTCAGTTTCTCCTCGTCAATCTCGTCATGCTTCCGCTGCGACTGGCATTTCCTGATCAATTCAGCGTCGAGGAGGTCGAACGTCGTGCGCGTGATCTCGTGGAGGGCACCCAAGGTTGGTGGTGGCTCGCGATCATCTTCGTCGTCGTGATTGGCGCACCTGCGGTCGAAGAGTTGGTGTACCGCGGATTCATCCAAGGTTCGCTGCAGAAACGCGTTGCGCCAGTTGTTGCTCTCGTGATCGCAGCTGCATGGTTTACCGTGGTCCACCTCCAGCCGGTGGAGTTTCCCGGCTTGTTCGCCTTTGCCCTCGTTCTTGGATGGTGTCGATTGAGGACGGGAAACATTGGTATGGCGTGGGTGGCACACATTGCATTCAATGCGGCGGGACTCTCACTCGTTGTACTTACGGCCTGAACCAGCGACGCCTCTCGTCGGGCGCTCCCGTGCCGCTTTAGGCTGAACGATCGTGGAAGACCACGCGGGCCTCGCGGCACACCACAAGTCGGGCGAGCCGGCATTTGAATCACCAGCCGAATCTCGTAAGTCGTACTTCGTCGACGTCGCTTACTGGCAACGGTTGAGCGCGGTGGTCGTGGTCGGTCTGTGCACGGGATTCCTCCTGCTCACAATGCATCCCGAGTTGATTTTGCGCAACAACACGCCGACCGGAGGCGACCTTGGTGCCCATGTTTGGGGTCCCGCGTATTTGCGCGATCAACTGTTGCCGTCGTTGCGTCTGACGGGATGGAGCATGGATTGGTATTCGGGACTTCCCGTCTATCGCTTCTACATGGTGGTGCCGGCGCTGCTCGTGGTGTTGCTTGACGTGTTGCTGCCGTACGGGATTTCACTCAAGTTGGTGGCTGTCGTCGGCATCCTCGCCTTGCCGTGGTGTGTGTGGCGCTTCGGTCGACTCGCTCGATTTGCCTTTCCTTTACCCGAAATGTTCGCGATTGTCGCGACCATCTTCCTCTACGACGAGAGCTTCACCATCTACGGCGGAAACATTGCCTCGACGATGGCGGGGGAGTTTTCATTCTCGATCGCGCTTGCCTTGGCATTCCTCGCATTCGCCGCAGTTGCGAGGGGTCAAGAGTCGAATCGCGGTCTGGTCTCGGCGTCGGTATTGCTCAGCTTGTCGGCACTCAGTCATGGCATCGTGTTGATGTTCGTGTTCGGCGGTGTGCTGTTGCTCGCCTTGTTCGCCCAACGAAAACAAGCCGCGTGGTTCGGTGTCAAGACGATTCTCATTGCAGTTCTCTTGTCTGCGTTTTGGGTGGTGCCGTTCTTGTTCAACCATGCCTTCATGACCGACATGAAGTACGAACCTCGTCCGAGCGGCGCGAACGACTCGTTCTGGTCGATGTTCTTTCCGCTCAACAATGCTCTCGATGCACTATTTCTCGTTGGCGCTGTTATCGGTTTTGTCGAGATGTGGCGAACCCGCAATCGCATTGGCATCTGGATGGGTGTCTACGCGGTACTGCTTTCGGTGGGTGTGTTCGTGGCCCGCGAGAGTCTGCCGGTGATCGGCCTGCTGTGGAATCCGCGAATTCTTCCCTTCCTCTACATCCTTCGGTACTTCCTTTTTTCCATTGGCGTTTTCGCCACTGCGTCATTCATCGTTCGCGCATTCACCGCCGAACGTCGACTCCACAAATTGGAGTTGGAGCTGGATGCCGAGACGCCAGTGGAGATTCGTGAGGAGACTCGATCGATTGGGGGGGTGGGATTGTCATTGGCAGTTCTCGCCGTTTTCGGTCTCGTCACTTTGGTCGCGATCGGATTCCGATTTCAGGAACTGCCTGGCGCTCGCTTCGTCTCAGACGAGTCAGGACAGTCGTACTACTCCTGGGGGCCGTTCAAGACGAAGTCGTCGAACGACGGATTCGTCGACGGATGGGCGCGATGGAACTTCTCCGGCTATGAAGGCAAGCCGGCATACGGTGAGTACCACGGGATCGTGCAGACCATGCAACGACTTGGCGAGGACTCGCAGCATGGGTGCGGGCGTGCGCTCTGGGAGAACAATTCTGAGTTGAACAAGTACGGCACGACAATGTCGTTGATGTTGTTGCCGTTCTGGACTGATGGATGCATCGGTTCGTCGGAAGGTTTGTTCTTTGAGGCATCCGGAACTACGCCCTATCACTTCATCGCGGCGGCGGCGATGTCCAAGCAAAGCAGCAACCCTGTTCGCGAATTGCGTTACGACAACAACGATGCACAAAAGGGCCTGCGCTATCTGCAGGAACTAGGAATTCGCTATTACTTGGGATTTACCCCCGAAGCTGTTGCCGCAGCGCGCTCGGTAGAGGGTCTCAAGGAAGTGGCCTCCTCGGGGCCCTGGGTGGTATTCGAGGTCGCTGATTCGAATGTCGTGGTTCCCCTCAAAGTTGAGCCGGTGGTGGTTCGTCTCGACGGTGGCGACCCTCGCGAACGTTGGCTCGAGTTGGGTACGAGTTGGTTCCAAAACCCTGCGGACTGGGTGGCACTTCCAGCGAGCGAGGGGCCATCGACATGGCAACGCGTGGATGCAGCAGTCGATCAAGACCGACGACAGGGCGAGCCCGGGTCGAGTGGTCGCAATGTTGACGTAGTGATTCCTGCTACCGAAGTTGAACAGGTGTCTCTCGAGTCCATCGAGGTCCTCAACGTCGATGTCGGCGACCAGTCGGTCGAGTTTTCTGTCGACCGAGTAGGTGTCCCTGTTCTGGTGCGGGTGAGTTACTTCCCGAATTGGCAGGTTGATGGAGCAAAAGGGCCGTATCGGGTTGCTCCGAACATGATGGTGGTGGTGCCGACCGATCGGGACGTTCGTCTGCACTTTGATCTCTCGTTGCGCGACAAACTGGCGTACGTGTTGACTCTTTTTGGTATCGCTGTGCTCGTGTTTGCTGCACGGCGAGAGCGCAATACCGCTAGGTAGTCTTTCTCAGTGCCAAATCTCGACGCAATCGTCAAGGCTTACGACATCCGCGGCACTGTCCCGGATCAGCTCGATGCAGAAGCGGCATATGCCCTCGGCGTGGCACTCGTCAAGTTCACGCGTGCCGATTCCATCGTGGTCGCCCATGACATGCGTCCGAGCGGCCTCGAGCTGATCGATGCTTTCCAGCGTGGGGCCTTGACGCATGGTGTGAACGTCACGAACCTCGGACTCGCCTCGAGTGATTTGCTCTATTACGCATCGGGAAAGATGAACATGCCCGGGGCGATGTTCACCGCATCGCACAATCCGGCTCAATACAACGGCATCAAGTGCTGCCTTGCCGGTGCTCAGTCGATCGGCATCGACAACGGTCTCCGTGAGATGAAAGCAATTGCGGCAGAGGTCTTGGCAGGACGTGAGCCGGCCAAACCGGCATCGGCTGGTGTGCTCGATCACGCCAACTTGCTTGCCGAATTCGCCGATCACGTGGTGCGCTTTCTCGGAGGAGAGAAGCTTCGGTCTCTGCGCATCGTTGCCGACACAGCGAACGGCATGGGTGGCCTCGTAGTTCCCGCAGTTTTCGAACGCCTGCAATCGTTCAGCCTCGAAGTGATGTACGGCGAACTGGACGGAACGTTTCCGAATCACCCTGCCGATCCGCTGCAACCCGCCAACCAACGCGACTTACAGGCGCGCGTTCTTGCTGGCTCATTCGATGTCGGTTTGGCATTCGACGGCGACGCCGATCGTGTTTTCGTGGTCGACGAGCAGGGCAAGGGTATGTCCGGGAGTACGACCACTGCGCTCTTGGCTTCACGCTTTTTGCGACTCAAGCCAGGCTCGACCATTCTCTACAACCTGATCTGTTCCAAGGCGGTGCCTGAAGTGATCGCCGAGTGTGGAGGAACGGGAATCCGCACGAAGAACGGTCACAGTTATGTGAAGCAGATCATGGCGGAAACGGGTGCAGTATTTGCCGGGGAGCATTCCGGTCATTACTACTTCGCCGACAACTATCGGGCGGACAGCGGCTTGATTGCCACGATGGGCGTGCTGGGCGAGATGTGTCATTCGGGTGAGGCGTTGGGCGACCTGCGCAAGCCGCTCGAGCGTTACGCCTCTAGCGGCGAGATCAACACCACGGTGCCGGACATCAATCGAGTGATCGAGCGAATCGCCGGTGACTATTCCCAGCACCAACAAGATCGACTCGACGGGCTCACCGTGGACTGTGGTTCATGGTGGTTCAACGTGCGCCCCTCCAATACCGAGCCATTGCTCAGACTGAATCTCGAGGCCCCTACTCGCGAGGAGTGCGACGATCGGGTTGCCGAGTTGCTCGGCTTGATCACTGCTTCCTAGGCAACAGGGTTCCCACCGATACTTGCTCGCAGCGGATTGGCTAGCGTCGAAGCATGACGCTTGATGCCACACTGTTGTCGATTCTGGCTTGCCCCGAAGACAAGGGCCCGCTGTATTACTTCGCAAGCGAAGGCTTCTTATTCAATCCACGTTTGTCGCGCAAGTACGTCGTGCGTGATGGCATCCCCGTGATGTTGATCGAGGAAGCCGTGAGTGTCGATGTATCCGAGAAAGAGTCGTTGATGCGACGAATCTCCAAGGAAGGCATCGCCCCCACCTTTGCTGGCTGAGACCAACTAGAGTCGCTCCGGTTAGTCGTCAAAGGAGTCTTGATGTCCACATTCGCTGAGCGACGCGATTGGCGCGTTGCCGACTTGTCCCTCGCCCCGTTCGGTCGCAAGGAGATTCACCTCGCCGAGCATGAGATGCCGGGATTGCGTGCCTTGCGTAAAGAGTTCGGTAAGTCCAAGCCGTTGAAGGGCGCCCGCATCTCCGGATCACTGCACATGACGATCCAAACTGCGGTGCTGATCGAGACCCTTGTCGAGCTTGGCGCCGAAGTGCGCTGGGCATCGTGCAACATCTTCTCCACACAGGATCACGCGGCTGCTGCAGTGGTGGTCGGACCGAACGGAACGGAAGAGAACCCGAGCGGTGTTCCTGTGTTCGCTTGGAAGGGCGAGACGCTCGAGGAGTACTGGTGGGCAACCGATCAGATGATGACATGGCCCGACGGTGACGGACCAAACATGATCCTCGACGATGGCGGGGATGCGACATTGCTCCTGCACAAGGGTGTCGAGTACGAAAAGGATGGCAAGGTTCCCGATCCGACGACTGCATCAAATCCTGAGTTGGCGATCGTGCTCGGTCTGCTCAATCGTTCATTGAAGAGCGACCCGCAGAAATGGACACGTATGGCCAAGGGCGTGAAAGGTGTGACGGAAGAGACCACCACGGGCGTCAAGCGTTTATATCGAATGGCAGAGAACGGTGAATTGCTGTTCCCCGCAATCAATGTCAATGACAGCGTCACGAAGTCCAAGTTCGACAACCTCTATGGCTGTCGTCACTCATTGATTGACGCAATCAACCGAGCAACGGATGTGATGATCGCCGGAAAGATGGCGGTGGTGTGTGGTTATGGCGACGTGGGCAAGGGCTGTGCTCAGAGCCTTCGTGGTCAGGGCGCACGAGTGGTGGTGACTGAGGTCGACCCGATCAATGCCCTCCAGGCAGCGATGGAGGGTTACCAAGTTCAGACACTAGAGAGTGTCGTCGATCAGGCAGACATCTTCGTCACCGCCACGGGTAATGCCGACATCGTGCGAGTCGAGCACATGGCGAAGATGAAGCACAATGCGATCGTCTGCAACATCGGCCACTTCGACAACGAAATCG
>JAFMFC010000071.1 GCA_017856375.1 Ilumatobacteraceae bacterium
AGGTGTGGATCAACGTGTTCCCCGACAAGTCGGTGACCAAGAAGCCAGCCGAAACTCGCATGGGTTCCGGCAAGGGAAACCCCGAGTTGTGGGTGGCCGTGGTCAAGCCCGGTCGCATCCTGTTCGAGTTGTCGTACCCCGAGTCGGCAGTCGCTCACCAGGCCCTCGATCGCGCCGTGCAGAAGTTGCCGATCAAGGCCCGTGTGATCAGCCGTGAGGAGATGATCTGAGATGGCTCGTGAATTGAAGGAATTGAAGGAACTCGACCTGGCTTCCCTCGTGGAAGAGCTGCGGGTGACCAAGCAGGAGGCGCTCAACCTGCGCTTCCGCCACGCCACCGGACAACTCGACTCCTCGTCGGAGTTGGGCAAGGTGCGTCGCCAGATCGCCCGAATCAACACCCTGATCCGTCAGCGCGAAATCGCTGCGGCAGAAGCGAAGTGAGAATCGAAATGACTGAAACAACCAGCACTGAAGTTCGCCAGGCACGCAAGGTCCGCGAGGGCATCGTGGTGTCGAGCAAGATGGACAAGACGATCGTCATCTCGATCGTCGAGCGTGTTCGTCATCCGAAGTACGCCAAGTTCGTGCAGCGCACCAAGAAGCTGTACGCACACGACGAGGCCAACGACGCGCAGGTGGGCGACCGCGTGCGCGTGATGGAAACCCGCCCGCTCTCCAAGCAGAAGCGCTGGCGCCTGATCGAAGTATTGGAGCGTGCGAAGTGATTCAGCAGGAATCCCGTCTCCGCGTAGCCGACAACTCGGGCGCTCGTGAAGTGCTCGTGATCAAGGTTCTCGGCGGCACCCGCCGTCGTTATGCCTCGATCGGTGACGTGTTCATTGGCACCGTCAAGGACGCGATCCCCGGCGCTGGCGTGAAGAAGGGTGAAGTCGTTCGTTGCGTGGTGGTGCGTACGAAGAAGGAAAAGCGTCGTCCCGACGGCAGCTACATCCGCTTCGACGAAAACGCCGCCGTGTTGATCAAGGAAGACCTCACCCCGCGCGGCACCCGCATCTTCGGACCTGTCGGTCGCGAGTTGCGTGACAAGAAGTTCATGCGAATCATTTCGCTGGCCCCGGAGGTGTTGTAGTCATGAAGTTGAAGAAGGGCGACACCGTGATCGTGATCGCGGGTAAGGACAAGGGCAAGCAGGGAGAGATCATCTCCGTGCAACCCAAGGAGAACAAGGTGATTGTGGCCGGTGTGAACACCGCCAAGCGTCACCTCGCCTCCCGCGGAACCGCGGCGAACACTGGTGGAATCGTGGACAAGGACATGCCGATCAATGCATCGAACGTGATGCTCGTGCACAAGGGCAAGCCCACCCGCGTCGGTTACAAGGTCAAGAGTGACGGCACCAAGGTGCGCGTCGCCAAGCGCACCGGAGACGAGATCTGATGAGCACCACTACGTACGTTCCCCGCCTGAAGGCGCACTACCACGATGTCGTTCGCGCCGAGCTGATCAAAGAGCTCGGAGTGAAGAACGTCATGCAAGTGCCGACCCTCGAGAAGATCGTCATCAACATGGGCGTTGGTCGTGCCACCCAGCAATCGTCGCTGATTGACGGTGCCGTGGCCGACTTGACCGCCATCTCCGGTCAGAAGCCGATCGTCACCAAGTCGCGCACCTCAATCGCCGCCTTCAAGCTGCGTGAGAACCAGGCCATCGGTGCCAAGGTGACGCTGCGTGGCGACCGCATGTGGGAGTTCCTCGACCGTTTGATCAGCGTGGCGATCCCACGTATCCGCGACTTCCGCGGTCTGCCGGGCAAGTCGTGGGATGGCAACGGCAATTACACGTTCGGTCTCACCGAGCAGTTGGTGTTCCTCGAGATCGATTACGACAAGGTCGATACCACTCGCGGTATGGACATCACCATTGTCACCACCGCAACGACCGACCTCGACGGCAAAGCGCTGCTCGATGCGTTCGGTTTCCCATTCCGTAAGGGCGAGGCACCAGCCTCCGTCAAAAAGTCGCGCGGCAAGGCCAAGGGCCGAGCCGGCAAGAAGTAACGAGAGGGCACACCCAAATGGCAAAGAAATCACTCGTCAACAAGGCGAACGGCACACCGAAGTTCAAGGTGCGCGCCTACACGCGCTGCCAGAAGTGCGGCCGCGCGCGTGCGGTGTACCGCAAGTTCGGCCTGTGCCGCCTGTGCCTGCGCAAGATGGCGCATGCGGGCGAGATCCCCGGTTTGACCAAGGCGAGTTGGTGATCGCTCATGATGACTGATCCCATCTCCGACATGCTCACCCGCATTCGCAATGCGAATGCCGCGATGAAGGACGACGTCACCATGCCGTCGTCGAAGCAGAAGGTCGCTCTCGCCGAGATCCTCAAGCGCGAGGGTTACATTTCCGACTTCCAGGTGGTCGACAATGCCGGCCCGGTGAAGCAACTGAAGGTCGGCCTCAAGTACTCCGACGATCGTCAGCGCACGATCTCGGGAATCAAGCGAGTGTCCACCCCCGGTTTGCGGGTGTACCGCGCCGCCACCGAAGTGCCTCGCGTACTCGGCGGTCTCGGCGTTGCCGTCCTGTCCACCAGCCAAGGGCTCATGACCGACCGCGAAGCGCGCCAGCGCAACGTTGGTGGCGAAGTCATGTGCTTCGTTTGGTAACAGAGGAGAACAACTGATGTCTCGTATCGGAAATTCCCCGGTCCAGGTGCCTTCGGGCGTCGATGTCACGATCGCCGGTCGCACGGTGACGGTGAAGGGCCCCAAGGGTTCACTCAGCCGCGAGTTGCCAGATGGCGTGTCGGTGGCTCGTGAAGCCGACACCGTCGTCGTCACTCGTGACAACGACGAGCGCGACGCGCGTGCGCGTCACGGCCTCGTTCGCACCTTGATGAACAACATGATGGTCGGCGTGACGGAGGGCTTCGTGAAGGAGCTCGACATCATCGGCGTCGGTTATCGCGCAGAAGCGCAAGGCCCGAACAAGTTGAAGCTGGCACTCGGGTTTTCTCACCCGGTGGTGTTCGAAGCACCGGCCGGCGTCACCTTCGAAGTGCCTGCACAGACCAAGGTGATCGTCAAGGGTGCCGACAAGGAAGTGGTCGGTCAGGTGGCCGCCAACATCCGTGAGATTCGCAAGCCGGAGCCGTACAAGGGCAAGGGTGTGCGTTACGTCGATGAGCGAGTCCTGCGCAAAGCGGGCAAGACCGGCAAGAAGTAAACGGGAGACGAAGAGATGACAACCGCAGCAAGCCAGCGCCACTCGGGCCGACTCCGTCGGCACCGTCGCGTGCGCAAGAAGATCACGGGCACTGCCGAGCGCCCCCGTTTGGCCGTGTTCCGTAGCAACAAGCACATCACGATCCAGGTGATTGACGATCTCGCAGGTCACACGCTCGCGTCGGCTTCGACGGTCGAGCCAGATCTGCGTAAGGCCGGAACGGGCTCCACGGTGGAGGCGGCCAAGCGCGTCGGCACGCTCGTGGCCGAGCGAGCCAAGAAGGCCGGTGTGACGAAGGTGGTGTACGACCGCGGTGGATTCCTCTATCACGGTCGAGTGGCAGCGGCGGCAGATGCCGCCCGAGAGGCAGGTTTGGAGTTCTAATGACTGACACATCGCAAGCACAACGGGTCACCGAACCCGGTCAACTCCGTGAGTCACGCGTGGTGCACATCAACCGCGTGGCCAAGGTGGTCAAGGGTGGTCGTCGCTTCTCGTTCACCGCGCTCGTCGTGGTGGGTGACGGCGCCGGTCGCGTCGGCCTCGGTTACGGCAAGGCCAAGGAAGTTCCGTTGGCCATTCAGAAGGGCACCGAGGAAGCAAAGCGCAACGTGTTCAACGTTCCGCTCGCCGGTTCGACGATCACACACCAGATTCTTGGCATCAACGGTGCCGGCCGCGTGCTGTTGAAGCCCGCTGCTCCCGGTACCGGAGTCATCGCCGGTGGTGCTGCTCGCATCATCCTTGAAGAGGCTGGTGTGCACGACGTGCTCGCCAAGTCGCTCGGTTCGCCAAATGCGATCAACGTTGCTCGCGCCACGATCAACGGCTTGAAGTCGTTGCAGCGTCCGGATGAGGTCGCGCGTCGCCGCGGAATTCCGGCCGAAAGCTTCGTGCCGAAGGGCTTGCTCAAGGCGTACAACGATCGCAAGAAGTCGGGAGCGCACTAATGGTGGCGTTCAAGAAGCCGGGTCGTACGACCAAGGATCGCAAGCCGCAGGGCAAGAAGCGCGAAGCTGCTGCTCGTCTTGCTGCCGCGGAAAAGAAGGCCGCGTCGGGCAACACCTCGACGAAGCGCGTTCCGCGCGTGAAGCCGAAGCTCACCGGTGCAACGTTGACGGTGACCCAAGTGCGCTCCGAGATCGGCAACAAGCCGAAGAACCGCGCCACGCTGCGCGCCCTCGGTCTGCGCGGAATCGGACAGACCAATACGTTGCCCGATCGCCCCGAGATTCGCGGCATGATCGCGCGAGTTCCCCACCTGATCGAAGTAACGGAAGGTAAGTAGACATGCGCGTAGACGAACTCAGGCAGTCAGCCGGCGCGAAGAAGAAGCCGAAGCGGGTCGGCCGCGGTATCGGTGGCAAGGGCGGTAAGACCGCAGGCCGTGGTACCAAGGGTCAGTACGCCCGCAACACGGTTGCTCGCGGCTTCGAAGGTGGTCAGATGCCACTCAAGCAGCGCGTGCCGAAGTTGAAGGGCTTCAACAACCCGTTCCGCGTGGAGTACTACGCCGTCAACCTCGACTCGATCGATTCGCTCAACCTTCCCGAGGTTGATCCTGCATCGCTCGTGAAGAGTGGCGTCGCCCACAAGGGCACCCTTATCAAGGTGCTCGGTCGTGGCAAGATCACTAAGGCCGTCAAGGTTTCGGCGCATGCCGTGTCCAAGTCGGCCGAGCAGGCGATCACCAAGGCCGGTGGCAGCGTGACGATCCTGCCCTTGCCGCACAAGGGCCCGCGTCCTGCGGCCCGTGGTAACCAGTTCACCAACCGCTAATCCATACGGAGGCCTTGGCCATGCTGAGCACCATCAAGAACGTCTTTCGAGTGGACGATCTGCGCAACAAGATCCTGTTCACGTTGGCGATGTTGATGGTTTACCGCTTCGGCGTGTCGCTGCGCGTTCCCGGCATCGACGGTCAGGCGGTCGAGCAGTTGCGCGAAGCTTCACGTTCGCAAGGCGCACTGGGCTTCCTCAACCTGTTCTCGGGTGGTGCCTTTGGCAGCTTCTCCATCTTTGCGCTCGGCATCATGCCGTACATCACCGCGAGCATCATCATGCAGGTGCTCGGCGTGGTGATTCCGAAGTTGGAGCAGTGGCAGCAAGAGGGCGCCGTCGGTCAGCGCAAGATCACCCAATGGACGCGTTACGTGGCCATCGGAATTGCGTTGCTGCAGGCAGCCGGTCTCACATTCATCTTCGGTCAGGGCAACGGCTCGGCGTTCTTCGGCTCGGTCGCCAACGTTCCCGACATCGTGTTGCTCGATCCGTTCATGCCACGAGCGTTGCTCGTGATCCCCACGTTGGTCGCTGGCACCGCATTCTTGATGTGGATTGGTGAATTGATCAGCCAGCGCGGAATTGGCAACGGAATGTCGATGTTGATCTTCGCCTCCGTCGTGGCCGACCTGCCGTATTCCTATTACTCACTACTCGAGACCCGCAAAGGCCTCGTGTTTGTGATTCTCATTGCAGTGACGCTGGCAATCCTCGTCGCTGTCGTTCGTGTGGATCTCGGTCAGCGTCGTATTCCCGTTCAGTTCGCCAAGCGTCTGGTGGGCCGCAAGATGTACGGGGGACAGAACACTTACATTCCACTGAAGGTGAATCAGTCCGGCGTGGTGCCGATCATCTTCGCCAGCTCGGTGCTGTTGTTGCCGGTGTTATTCACCAACATGCTCGGTTCGGCCGAGGGATGGCGTGGGTCGATCGCCGGCTTCGTCAACGACTACCTCGTGAACAGCCAGAACTTGCTGTACATCTCGGTGTTCTTCCTGATGATCATCGCCTTCGCCTACTTCTATAACTCGATCGCGTTCGATCCGATTCGTCAAGCCGATCAGCTGCGCAAGCAGGGTGGTTTCGTTCCTGGAATTCGTCCCGGCCCGCAGACCGAGTCGTTCCTCGGCAAGACGGTCAACCGCATCACTCTTCCTGGCGCGATGTTCGTCGCCTTCATCGCGATCACCCCGTACATCGTGTTGTGGGTGGGCGACGTGCAGACATTCCCCTTTGCCGGCACCACTGTGTTGATTGCGGTGGGCGTGGCCCTCGAGTTGATGCGGCAGATCGACAGCCAGTTGATGCAGCGAAACTACGAGGGGTTCCTCAAGTAGTCCGTACCCCGTAAGGTACGAAACGAACGGACATCACATGTCAACTGGACTTCGCATCGTCATGCTTGGCCGCCAAGGCGCGGGCAAGGGCACGCAGTGTCGGCGCATTGCCGAACACTTCGGTGTGCCACACATCTCTACGGGAGAGATGCTTCGCGCTGCTGTCCGCCAGGATTCGGTTCTTGGCAGGGCAGTGAAGCAGGTGCTTGACGCCGGCCAGTTGGTGGATGACGAGTTGATGGTGAGCCTCGTGCAGGGTCGACTCGGTGAACCTGATGCGCGCACGGCTGGATATGTATTGGACGGTTTCCCGCGCACGGTCAGCCAAGCGCAATCGTTCGACGACATCAGCCGTGCCCGCCCCGTGAACCTGGTGATCGACCTTGCGGTGGATCGCGAGTTGGTGGTGAGCAGGTTGTCGGCCCGCCGTACCTGCGAGCAGTGTGAGGCCAATTACGTGGCTACCGGAAGCGAGCCCAGCCCGTGGAAGTGTGACAAATGTGGGGGAGCGGTGACTCAGCGGGCGGACGACACCCCGGCGGCGATCAACAAGCGCCTTGACCTCTACGACCAGCAGACCGCCCCGCTGATCGACTACTACCGGGCCAAGTCGGTGCTGGCCGTCGTCAATGGCGTGGGCACGCCCGACGAGGTGTTCGCGCGGCTGGTCGTGGCCGTTGAGGGCGTCACCAAGGCGTGAATTCGGGGTTTTCGGGTACATAGTCCCGCCGATAGAGTCACCCTTCGCCTTTTGGGAGGGTGTACCACCCAAAAAGCACCAACCAGATCGCGTGTCGAGGAGAGTGTTCTGCCGAAAAACAAGGAAGATGCGATTGTGCTGGAGGGCACAATCACCGAATCATTGCCCAACGCAATGTTTCGGGTCGAACTCGACAACGGCCACACGGTTCTGGCTCACATCTCGGGAAAGATGCGAATGAATTACATCCGCATCCTGCCGGGAGACAAGGTCCAGGTGGAACTCACACCGTATGACCTGACCAGAGGCCGCATCACCTACCGACACAAGTAATTAGTACGAGCAAATAGGAATCACGAGGCAACAGTGAAAGTAAAACCGAGCGTCAAGAAGATCTGCGAGAAGTGCAAGGTCATTCGTCGCCATGGTCGCGTGATGGTGATTTGCGAGAACCCGCGCCACAAGCAGCGCCAGGGCTGAGAAGGACAACACATGGCACGTATTTCCGGAGTCGACATCCCGCGCGAGAAGCGCTTGGAAGTGGCACTTACCTACATCTTTGGCATCGGCCGCAGCACCTCACAGAAGATGTGCGCTGAGCTCGACCTCAACCCGAGCACACGTGTTCGTGACCTCACGGACTCCGAGGTCAACAAGATCCGTTTGTACATCGAGAACAACCTCACCGTCGAAGGTGACCTGCGTCGCGACGTGCAGAC
>JAFMFC010000072.1 GCA_017856375.1 Ilumatobacteraceae bacterium
CGTTGCTTCGTCGCAAGCCCGAAGATGCGATTCGTCGCACCGTGCGCGGCATGCTTCCGAAGGGCCCGCTCGGCCGTCAGATGATCAAGAAGCTCAAGGTGCACGCAGGCCCTGAGCACAACCACCAGGCACAACAGCCGAAGGCGCTCGACATGTCGCACGCCAAGGCTCGTTGATCAAAGGAGTAATTGTGGGAATCAAGCCACTCACCCAGACCACCGGTCGTCGCAAGGCCGCAATCGCCCGCGCGCGTCTGCGCCCCGGCACCGGCAAGGTGACCGTCAACGGTCGCACGTTCGAGAACTACTTCCCGAACGAAGTTCAGCGTGCACAGGCCACCGAGGCGTTGCGCGTGATCGAGGCCGAAACGGCCTACGACGTGGATGCCGACATTCAAGGTGGTGGCATCGCCGGTCAAGCCGGCGCGTTGCGCATGGCGATTGCCCGCTCGATCCTCGATCTCGATCCCGAGAAGCGCCTCGCACTGCGCAAGGCCGGTTTGCTCACTCGCGACTCCCGTAAGAAGGAGAGCAAGAAGTACGGCTTGAAGAAGGCGCGCAAGGCGCCGCAGTACACCAAGCGATAGGCCTTGGCACGACGGCCCACGGCCGCGTGGAATCAGCGATGACGCCGACCTTCGGCACCGATGGTGTGCGTGGGGCTGCATTCAGCGAACTCACTCTCGATTACGTGGAGCGACTCGGTCGCGTCGCCGTAGAGGTGCTCGCGCTCACCGATGTAGTAGTGGGACGAGACACGCGGGAATCGGGTCCGGCGTTTGCCGAAGCAATCGCCGCTGGCGCCGTGGCAGCGGGCGCTCGGGTCATCGACATCGGGGTCGCGCCCACGCCGGCGATTGCCTTCGTGGCTCAACACCTGGGAAGTGCCGGTGTGTCGATCACGGCATCGCACAACCCGCATCACGACAACGGGGTGAAGATCTTCAGCGTCGGCGGCACCAAGCTCTCGGATGCGCAACAGGAATCGATCGAACGGGTGCTCCAGGAGCCGAGCACGGGTGCCGGTAGTGGTGTTGTGGATGACTCCCGTCGTGGGCAATTGCTGGCTGCATATGTCGCACATGTGTGCGCAGCGGTGGGTGATGGTGCGTTACGTGGAATGACGATCGTTGTCGATTGCGCGAACGGCGCGACGAGTGAAGTGGCACCCGAGGCAATCGCGGCACTTGGTGCAACGGTGATCGTGATCAACGACGAACCAAACGGACGCAACATCAACGACATGTGTGGAGCGACACACCCCGAACTGGTGGGCGAAGCCGTGCGACTTCATGGTGCGCAGCTCGGACTCGCATTCGACGGTGACGGCGATCGCGTGATTGCCGTCGATCATCAGGGCGAAGTGGTGGATGGCGACCATCTCATCGCGCTCGCGGCGCTCGATGCGAAGGAGCGTGGACAACTCGGTGGTGGCGTTGTCGTGACGGTGATGACGAACGCGGGATTTCATCGCGCGATGCGTGAAGCCGGCATCGAGGTGGTCACGACTCCAGTCGGCGACCGCAACGTGCTCGCCGCCATGGAGGAACGCGGTTTCGTGCTTGGTGGCGAGCAGAGCGGTCACATCATTCATGCCCGCCATGCGACAACGGGCGACGGTTTGTTGGCTGGCGCGATCCTCGCAGCGATGGTGCAACGCAAGAATCGCACGCTTCGCGAACTTGCGCGCGAAGCGATGACATCGTTGCCACAAGCATTGGTGAACGTGCGCATTGCGCAACGCGTGCAGGATCCGATGAACGTGATGGAGACCGATGTCCTTGCTGCCGAACGAAAGCTCGGTTCTCTTGGTCGTGTGTTGTTGCGTGCCAGTGGAACGGAGCCGATGGTGCGCGTGATGGTGGAGGCAGAGACTCAGTCACTTGCTGATGAAACAGCGAAGTCGTTGGCCGACATCGTGGCTGAGCGCTTCGGAGCGGTTCGGTAGCCTGTAGTCATGTGCGGCATTGTTTGCGTCGTGTCGCGTCCGTCGCAGCGAGTGCGGCCGTCGAGCGACGCGATCCTCGCGCTGTTAGACGCCGCAACAACCGCAGCTGACGACCCTGCTCGCGCCGGTCAGGCACTCGTCGAAGCCGACACGCTCCTGAAGGGAGAAGCCGGAATGGCTGCTCTCGCGGAGGCCTATGAGTTGCAGTCGGCGATCCTTTCCCGGCTCGACCGAATCGACCCGGTGCTCGATCGTCTGGAACAGGAACTTGAAGCCTCGAGCGGGCTCTCGACCCGGGAACTGGAGCGTCGTTCCAACGAGTTGAGCGTGCTTCGTGATGCGGCATGGGCGTTGCGCCGCGATCGCATTGGCACGGCCAAGGCGGTAGCCGAGTTGTGCGGCAAGCAGGCAAGCGAATCATCACGCAACGCGTATTTCGCGATTCAACAAGCATTCGCCGCGCTCGATCGCATGGAGGTGCGCGGTAGGGATTCGGCCGGCGTGCACGTGATGGTGTGGGGCCACGGACTCGATGCCAGCGACGACCGCGTGAAGCGACTGCTCGGAGCACGGACACAAGACGCCCTTTTCACCTCGGGTTCGGTTCGCCCCGGAACGGGTTCCCGCGCCTGGTCATTCGTCTACAAAGCTGCCGCTGAAATCGGTGAACTCGGCGACAACACGCGGGTGATGCGCAAGGCAGTGCTCGAAGACGAGTTGCTGCGATTGCTCGTGAGTCAGCCGGGAGCCCGTGTCTCGATCATTGGGCACACCCGATGGGCGAGTGTGGGCATCATCTCGGAGCCGAACGCTCACCCCGTGAACAGCGAAGAGATCGAGCAGCGCGGCGGCACTCCGTACCTGGTGGCCGCAGCCAACGGTGATGTCGACAATCATGCCGACATCAAGGCTCGCTACTCGCTTGCAATCGCCGACCCCATCACCACCGATGCCAAGGTCATCCCCACGCTCGTTTCCAGGCGTCTCATTGAGGGGGCGACTCTCACCGAGTCTTTCCGCGAGTCGGTCGCACAATTCGAGGGATCTGTGGCCATCGCCGCAATCGATGCAGACTCGCCGAACACGGTTCTGCTCTCGTTGCGCGGCAGCGGACAAGGTCTGTATGTCGGAATTGCCGAAGATCGTTTCCTCGTGGCGAGTGAGCCGTACGGCGTGGTGGAAGAAACGCTGCACTACGTGCGCATGGACGGCGAGGCGCTTGCCAACGCCGATGATCCGACGAGCCGTGGACAGGTGTTGGTGTTGAATGGCGACCGCGCGGGCACCATCGACGGAATCACCGGTTTGTCCTTCATCGGTGAACGGTTGCAGGCAGTCGACGTCATCACCGCGGAGGTGACGACGCGCGATATCGATCGTGGCGATCATCGCCACTTCTTGTCCAAGGAGATTGCCGAAGCGCCACTCAGTTTCCGCAAGACGCTGCGCGGCAAGATTGGGGAGCGCGACGGTCTGTTGCGCGCCACGCTCGACGAATCGGTGTTGCCAAAGAGCGTGCTCGATCGATTGTCGAGTGGTGCAATCAGACGGATCCGAGTGATCGGACAGGGCACTGCAGCCATCGCCGGTATGAGCCTGGCTCAGTTGCTGCGCACACTCGTTGATCAGCGCGTGAATGTGGACGCGTTGCCGGCGACTGAACTCTCCGGTTTTCAGATGCAATTGGACATGAGCGACACGTTGATCGTGGCGATCAGCCAGAGCGGTACTACCACCGACACGAACCGCACCGTGGACTTGGTGCGTCAACGAGGAGCAGCGGTGTTGGCCGTGGTCAATCGCCGCAGTAGCGACCTCGCCTCGAAGGCCGATGGTGTGTTGTACACGTCCGATGGTCGCGACGTGGAAATGAGTGTGGCGAGTACCAAGGCGTTCTATTCGCAAGTTGCCGCAGGCGGTTTGCTTGCCTGCGCGATCGCCGAAGCAATCGATGTCAAGGGTGCAGCTGATCGCAGCCGCCTGCTCGAAGCATTGCGTCAGATTCCCGACGCAATGTCCACCGTGCTTGCCAAGCGCGCTGAGGTTGCCGCAGCAGCGAAGCAGTTCGCGCCGGCGCGGAGGTATTGGAGCATCGTCGGCAACGGGTTCAATGCGGTGGCGGCCGAGGAAATTCGGATCAAATTGTCGGAGCTTTGTTACAAGTCGATCTCGTGTGACTACACCGAGGACAAAAAGCACATTGACCTCTCCTGCGAACCGATGATCATCGTGTGCGCCACGGGACTGAGTGACGGAACTGCCCAGGACGTCGCCAAGGAGATCGGCATCTACCGCGCCCACAAGGCCCTCCCTATCGTCGTCGCCGACGAGGGCGAGCAGCGCTTCGATGCGGCAGCTGCCGTCATCGCGGTACCGAAGGTTGACCCGTCGGTGTCGTTCATCCTCTGTGTGATGGTCGGGCATCTGTTCGGCTACGACGCCGCGCTCGCCATCGACTCGCTTGCCCTGCCCTTGCGCTCAGCACGCGAAGTGGTGGAACACGCGGTCGAGCGCGGTGGTGTGGGCTCGCAGTTGTTGGCCAAGGTTCGCCACGAGATTGGCGTACCAACTAATCGGTTCAACGAGACGTTGCTCCTCGGTAGTTACGACGGCAATCTCGAGGCATCCACCGCAGTGCGTGTGTCGACGATGTTGGGCGTGGTGCTCGCTTCCGATCCGTTGCAGGCGTACCAATCGGCAACCGGCAAAGTGTCGTCACCAGAAGCATTGTTGGATGACCTCACCGCGTCGCTCACACGAGCAATCGACGAATTGACGCGACCGGTGGATGCGATCAAACACCAGGCGAAGACGGTCACCGTCGGCATCTCGCGCAGCGACGAGGGTCTGCTCGATCGCGCGCTCGTCAAGGCAGTGCTCCAAGCGGGTGCATCGCGTGACGCGCTTTCTTACAAGGTGTTGAAGGTCGTCGCCGATCTCGATGCGGCCGTCGATCAGGTGGTCGGGTTTACCCGTTATCGCATCGAGGGTGATCCCGAAGATGGTTCGGCCACCGTGGCGATCGTCGATCGTGGAGGCATCGCCCGCGAACTTGAGTCGCGGGTGGATCGCAGCTCACAACTGGTGGGCACCAAACACCGCGTTGCCATCGACGGCAACGTGCTCGTCGCGCGTGGCCGCCGCGATGGTCGAACGGTGATCTTCGTTCCGGAAACCAAGGGGTCGCTCACCATCGGTATCACGTTGTTGCACGTGATTTTCCACGATCGTTTGCCTGTGTCGGCGATGCGCTCGGTGTTGCAGGGTTACGACAATCGATACGACCGCTTGGTCGACTGGGTGACGGAAACGGAAGGCACCTTCCGCGAGGATCGCCTCGCCGAAATGAACGTGGCGGACCTGTTGATCCTCCCGATCAGCGACACTGCCGACTTGTGGCGCACCAAGTAGGGCTGAGCGCATGATTGGCATCGGAATTGACGCCGTCGAAGTTGCTCGAATGCGTGATGTAATGGCCCGTACGCCCGGCTTTGCCAAGCGCGTGTTCACCGAGCAGGAAATCGCGACCCTTGCAGAGCGCGATGATCCGACTCCGTCGTACGCAGCGCGATTCGCCGTCCGCGAAGCGGTGATGAAGGCGCTCGGCGTTGGACTTGGCGCGTTCGATCTGCACGATGTGTCGGTCGAGCGCGGGAGCACCGGCGAGCCCCGACTACTGGTGCGCGGCAGAGCAGAAGAACTTGCTCGAAAACGCGGCATCAAGACGTGGTTCGTTTCGCTCACCCACACCGAGAGTGTGGCCATGGCGATGGTCGCTGCGGAGTAACAGTTGAGCGGCAATACGCATCGCTTCGCATGGGCGGAGATCGATCTCGGCGCATACCGACGAAATGTTGCCCGACTCGCAAAGTCGGCACGTGGCGAAACATGGTCAGTCGTCAAAGCTGATGCGTACGGCCATGGCGCCATCGAGTGTGCGCGAGCGGCACTCGAGGCGGGGGCCACCGGTCTGTGCGTTGCCCTCGTTGGTGAGGGCGAAGAGATTCGACTTGCGGGAGTCGCTGCGCCGATCCTCGTGATGAGTGAGCAGCCACCGGATCAACTCGAAGATTTGGTTCGTCTCGGTCTTACGGCCACCGTGTACAACCCGGGGTCGATCGATGCCCTCGCACGTGTGGCGAGTCGCATCGGTGTAATGACCAAGGTGCATCTGAAAGTGGACACGGGAATGCACCGCGTGGGAGCCGCGCCGGCAGATGCTGTCAAGCACGCTCAACTGATCGCTTCGCACGAGTGGTTGGAACTCGAGGGTGTGTACACGCATCTCGCCACGGCAGACATGCTCGATCGCGATGTGGACTCGCAGCGTCAAGTGACGATCATGACCGAAGTGGTGGGAGACTTGCGCAAGGTAGGAATTGCTCCGCGACACGTCCACATTGCCAACTCGGCGGCAACGTTGCGCCAACTCGGTGATTCATCTCTGAACACTCTCCATCGTGTGGGAATCGCGAGCTACGGCGCGCTCGAAGTCGACGGCGTCGGCAGCGATCTCGAACCGGTGATGTCCTTGAAGGCACGTGTTTCTCATGTGCAAACGGTGGACGCTGGTGAAGGAGTTTCGTACGGTTTGCGCCGACCACTCGAGCGACGAACCACCGTGGCGACCATCCCGATCGGTTATGCCGACGGCGTGCGACGTGCATGGTGGGAACGCGGGGCGGTGTTGATCGGTGGCAAGCGTCGAGCCTTCGCCGGGGTGGTGACGATGGATCAAGTGATGGTCGAATGTGGTGACGATGCGGTACGCGTAGCCGACGAAGTGGTGTTGCTCGGAAGTCAGGGCGGCGAAAACATCAGTGCCGGTGACTGGGCAAAGGCACTCGGCACCATTTCCTATGAGGTCTTGACCGGAATCTCACCGCGAGTACCACGCAGATACATACGCTGACACGCGATGTTGCGACTGCTCAGTAAGAACATTGATGACACGCGCCTCATCGCCGGTGCCATCGCTCGGCTCACACGGCCGCGGGATCTGATTGTGCTGAGCGGCGAGATGGGGGCGGGCAAGACCGCCTTCACGCAGGGGTTCAGTGTGGCGCTTGGAGTTGTCGAAGCGGTGACGTCGCCGACATTCAACTTGGTGCACAACTACGTTGGTGCCGAGCACACCATTCACCATGTCGATCTGTACCGCTTGGAGCGCACGGGCGAACTCGAGGATCTCGGTCTCGCCGAGTTACTCGATAGCGGTGGCGTGATGCTCGTCGAATGGGGCGAGGTGGTGGGCGATGCACTCGGTGGTGCCTTGCTCGTGAAACTCGAGCACGCTGAATCAGCAGAAGCACGGTCACTCTCGATCGAGCGTCGTGGCTCGCAATGGGACGCTCGTTGGTCGATGCTCGAACAGGTGCTTCGAGACTGGATCGTCAGATGAAGTTGATGGCGATCGACACGGCGCTCGATGCGGTGTCGGTGTGCGTGACCGACGGGGATCGAGTACTTGCCAACGCCGAAGCAAAGAGCGATCGGCGGCACGGCGAGATGCTCGCACCGATGATCCATTCGGTGTTGCGCGAGGCTGGATGCACCGTGCAGGACATCGGCAGCATCGGCGTCGACATTGGACCGGGGTTGTTCACCGGCATGCGCGTA
>JAFMFC010000012.1 GCA_017856375.1 Ilumatobacteraceae bacterium
CACAGGTCGATCGGGCGCTCAACGAGAATCATTCCGATACCAACGATCATCAGGTAGACAAAAAATCCGATCGGACGGGCCCCGATCACCGCAAGCCCACCGAGTAGGAATGCCCATCGAACGGATCGGTCCACGTCTGCATTCCCTGCAGTCAGCAGCCCGCACCACAGCGCAATCGCACCAGAGATCTCCAGCCCACTCGGACTCATCGTCGACGCGAAGAAGATCGTCCCGGGAAAGAGTGCAAGCAAGACGGCCACTCCCGAAACACCTCGTCGACGGATGGCCGTGACCCCGAGCGTGATGAGGAGCGAACAGACCGCTGCAAGCACGATGCGAGCTGCGAATACCGAGCGATCATCAACGCCGAAAACTGTCCCCAACCCGGCAATCATCGGCGCGAGCGGTGGATAGCGCCCGACGTTTGTTGCCGGACTCTTCTCGGCTGGCCCGAAACCCTGCAACGGAATGTCACATGCCGGTTGGTCGCTCTTGAAGGCGAAACACGTCGGCACCGAATGAGCGTTGGCAAAGCGTGGGTCGATGTCAACGACGGTCATCCAATACGACACCTGCAGATTGGCCGGATAGTTCTCGCCAATCCACTCCCCGCGGACCACCGCGGCCGACTTGATGAAATTAGCCGGCTCGTCCGGACTCGAAAACAATGGCATGGACAATGCCCAGGCAACATGCAAAACGAAGATTGATACCCACAACAAAGGGGTTATCAGCACTCGTCGAATATCCGCCTCTCGCGACACATCGCAACAATAGAGTGCTGATACCAATGGCCCGTTCGATACTTGTCCTGCCCACCTACAACGAAGCCGAGAACATTCGGCGTTTTGTCGAGTCAGTTCTTGAATCTGCTCCAGGAATTCACGTCTTGGTGATTGACGACGACAGTCCAGACGGTACAGGAACGATCGCCGATGAGTTGAGCGCCACTCATCAGGGAGTGCGGGTGATTCACCGCAAACACGAACGAGGTCTTGGGAGTGCATATCGGACAGGGTTTCGTATGGTGCACGGGGAGCCGTATGACGTGGTCGTTACGATGGATGCCGACTTTTCCCACGATCCGAGGGAGATTCCACATCTCATTCGCCTCGTTGAGTCGGGAAACGATGTGGTCATCGGTTCGCGATATTGCCCGGGAGGCCAGATCGCAGATTGGCCGTGGCATCGACGAGCACTGTCCATGTGGGCCAACCGATTCACTCGCGCGATGCTTGGCGTCCGAGCATCCGATTGCACATCGGGTTATCGCGCCTATTCAGCATCTGCACTCGATCACATCGAAACGGAGAACGTCCCGGGAGACGGCTATGTGTTCCTCTCGCAAATCGTCTACCGCGCGGGCAAAGCCGGTCTGAGCATCGCCGAACACCCCATCACCTTCAAAGACCGCGAGCTCGGCCAGTCGAAGATGAACTGGAAAGTGATTTCGGAATCGATGCTCTTGGTGACGGTCATTGGCATCAAGCGTCGATTAAGCAAACTGACTGGTCGCTAGTTATTTGCGGTGGGGAACCACCACAACAGGACAACCCGCATGAGTAGCAACCTGTTGCGCAACAGAACCGAGGAGCAACCCCACAAACCCCCCGTGGCCGCGCGTTCCCACCACGACCATCAACGCTGTTTTTGATGCCGTGATCAGATATTCTGCTGCGGAACCCCGAGCTACCACACTTTTTACGTCTGCTGCACCCGCGTCTCGCGCGACACGCAAAGCATGCTCACTGACTGCTTCGGCCTGCTTGATGAACTCCTCCACCGGAAGCTGGATCGGCATCATTGCCATCGGGTCACTAATCGCAGGAAT
Source organism: Ilumatobacteraceae bacterium (assembly GCA_017856375.1). Classification (GTDB taxonomy): domain Bacteria; phylum Actinomycetota; class Acidimicrobiia; order Acidimicrobiales; family Ilumatobacteraceae; genus UBA3006. Next base: position 1,832 of record JAFMFC010000012.1, read on the forward strand.
AGTCCAAGCATGAATCACCTCCAACGGAGCACCGTGAGCAAGCGCTTCATGAGCAGCCCACTTCACCGCATTGAATGACGCTTCCGAACCATCAGTTCCAACGACCACTTTTCCGGGCATTATGCACCTCCGCCATCAACCTATGAGGACGGACACGACATCACCAGACGACAAATGTCACATCAACGCTGGCGGAGGCGCAACGACTGCCATGAACCATCAGCAGTCCATCCGCCATCGACAGGGAGCACTGCCCCGTTGATGAAACCCGAAATCGTCGAGTCGCAGAGGAAGGCGATGGCATTGGCGATGTCTTCTGGGGTAGCGAATCGTCCCATGGGAACGTGGTCAGTGATGTCTGCATCAGAGTACGAACCACCCGCTTGATCTTTGTGATCCATTTCTGTCTTCACCCAGCCCGGAGAGACGCAATTGACTCTCACGCCTTTGCCACCCCATTCGATTGCCAAGGTTTTTGCCAGACCGATCAGTCCATGTTTACTGGCGTTGTAAGCACTGCGCTCGGCGATTCCCGACATACCCGCCACCGATGCCACATTGACGATTGAGCCAGACCCGGCAGCGATCATCACCGGCGCTACTTCCTTTGCCAGCAGGAACGGCGCAACCAAATTCACCTCAAGCACCTTGCGGTAGTCACCCACTTCAGTGGAAAGGGCGGGTTGGATCATTGAGATACCGGCATTGTTGACGAGCGCGTCAATTCGACCGAAGTGATCCACCATCCCGGAAACAACACCTGCAACGAAGATCTCATCGGTGATGTCTCCGCTGAACGAAACTGCGTTCCGATAAAGGTCGCTTTGTATCTCCTGCAGGTCGACCAGGCCGAGCGCCCAGCCCAGTTCATTCAACCGAATGGCGGTTGCTCGACCAATTCCCTGAGCCGCTCCGGTGATGATCGCTACCCGAACTGCGGACACGTTCACCACGGTACTGGGAAGTTTCAGCTCAGTTGCTTGATCATCAAGCTCACCAATTTGCCGGGGCGCGTCTCACGTTGTTCGAGTTCGACGAATCCACTTCGCAGATGGAACCTCATCGACCCTTCATTTGGCGGCACCACGTTCACTTCAAGTGTCAGCAACGGACGATCGAGACGACTCTCGAGCTCTCGGTACAGCGTGCTCCCGAGCCCTCTCCCCTGGTGGGAGGCGCGAAAAGCAACTCGATCCAAATAGGCAAAATCCTGATAACGAGCGACAAAGTAGCGATAGTTCGGACTGTTGTACGACGCGCCCGGCGGCAGGACGAGGCAGAAGCCAACAATGCGATCATCTTCGAGGACACCCAACGCGATCTCCGACGACGCAACGATCTCTCCCAACGATTCGATCGATTCTTCGCCAACAGCCGGGACGTTTTCCTGATTGATCTCCCAAACCGCATCCAAATCATCGGCGACAAGAGTGCGAAACATCAGTCCGACAATACTTCGCGCCGTGTCACGAAAGTTCGGTATCGCCGTTCAGTCGATCCAAACTTCACGTTCCGTAGGTTGCGCTCAACCAACGAAAGGAGAACTGCAATGACGATGTTGAAAACGTCACCGCTTGATCTTGCATGGCCATCTTGGATGCGCACACGCATTCCTACCTGGGCAGACATGTACGAGGGCATCGAGCAAGAGACGGCCATCCGGGTGGAGGAATACCAGGAGGACGGCCACTACGTAATCCGGGCTGAAGTCCCAGGAATTGATCCCGATGAGGATGTCGAGATTGTCGTGGAGGACTCGATGCTTCGCCTCAGCGTTCACAAGCAACGCGAGAAGCATGTAGAAGATAAGCGACATTGGCGGAGCGAATTCAGTTACGGCTCATTTAAACGAAGCATTCTCCTTCCGGCTTCATCGACTCAGGAGAACGTTAAGGCGACATACGAGAACGGTGTCCTCGAAATCCGTATCCCGCTAAATGGCAAAGCCACAAAGTCCCACAAGATCAACGTGACAAGGAGAGACAAATGAAGAAGCGCAAGAAGCTCAGGTTTGCGGCACTCGCCGCACTCGCCGCACTCGCCGTATCTCTGCTTTTCGGTGTGTCGTCGCTCAGCGCGGCGACCTCGATTGGTGGGAACAAGTGTGAGACACCAGGATCCACGGTGCGGGCCAATAACTCCCGCTTCATCTGCTCTCCAGAAGGCGGGAAAAACGTGTGGCGCCGAGTGTCAGGTGCGAGCACTGTGGCCGGAATGGTGTCGGTGCTGAAAGGGTTAAGCACGCTCGACGCAGCACTCACTGCAGCCGAGCTCAAGCCCACCCTTTCGGGAGCGGCGCACCACACGGTCTTTGCTCCAACCAACTCAGCCTTCAACTCACTCCCACCAGGATTGTTGGAGAAGTTGTTGAAGCCGGAGAATAAGGCAGCCCTCACGTCGATCCTCCTCCACCATGTGACCGCTGGTCGAGTGGTGGCGAAAACCCTTACGGCTACAGAACGCACGATGGCGGACGGCACGGCCGTTTCGATCAGCTTGCGCGGTGGAGTTCGTGTCGACAATGCCAGTGTCCGATTCGCTGACATCATGGCCAACAACGGGGTGATTCACATCATCAACAAGGTGTTGATCCCCCCGACTTTCGACCCCAACACACTCAAGTAATTCTCAGCGCAGGTGGCCTGTCAGGAATTCAAGTGCCTGACGGGCCACCTGTTTCAGTGCCCCGTCTTCCTCGAACAGATGTGATGCACCTTCGATTACGTGCAACGTGCACTGGCCACCCAAGCCCTCACAGAACTCTCGATTGAGATTCAACACCACCGTGTCGAGGGAACCCACGAGAAGCAAGATCGGTTGGGTGAAGTCCCTGAGCGGCGTGACTGCCAAGTCAACTCTCCCCCCGCGACTCACCACACAGCGGATGTCGTGATCATTCGCAGCGACGGTGACCGCTGCAGCTGCACCAGTACTCGCCCCATAAAGCGCAATCGGTAAACGTCCAAGGAGTGGATGCATCTTCACCCAATCAGCCACCTTCGTCAGTCGCTCGGCGAGAAATTCGATGTCGAAGGCCCGATCGCTGTCTTCCTCCTCGCTCAACAGATCCGTCAGCACGGTGGCATAACCCGACTTGTGCAGTTCGTCCGCAACTTTTATGTTGCGGAGGCTCTTTCGGCTACTACCCGAGCCATGCGCAAACACTACGACACCCTTTGCGCCGAGCGGAGATCGAACATGAGCACGCACCGCGTGTTTGTGACCTACCCCAATCGCTACGTGATCATCGAGTTCATGGTGAAGAGAGAACGCGAGGAGGGCTTTAACCGTGTCGTCACTGATCGGATCGAAGTTCTCATAGAAGTAGCCGACGGAACCAAATTCTTGGGACTGAAAGAGTGATACCCGCTCATCGGTCACGTCGATGAACCCTTGCTCCCAGTTGGCTGGAGCAATTGGTACTGCGAGGACGACCCTGACTGCCCCAAGCCTCTTCGCCACCAAACACGCCGCTCTTGCCGTCGCTCCAGTGGCGAGCCCATCATCCACGACGACGGCTGTCTTTCCGGAGAGGTTTAACGGGGCTCGACCATTCCGATAAACGATGTGGCGGCGCTCGATTTCGGCCTCTTGCTGATTGGCAACACGACTGATGACCAGGTCGTCGAGTTTCTCCATCCTGACCACATCGTCGTTGAGTACTCGCACGCCCCCTTCTCCGACGGCACCGAAGGCCAACTCGCTATGGCCCGGGATTCCCATCTTGCGAACGATCAACACGTCGAGGGGAGCGTGAAGGTGGCTCGCCACTTCATACGCGACAGGAACTCCACCACGAGGAAGTCCAAGAACTATGAGGTCCGTTCGGTCGAGATGTTCGAGTGCGGTGGCGAGACGTTGACCAGCGTCGATTCGATCTTTGAAGTGCATGTCGCCCGAGGGTAGGAATCAGCACTTACATCCGAACGCGTCATAATGCCTTCGGTACTGCTGTTCTCAACCTCGGGACTTCGGTACTTAGCGCATCAACAATCTTGCTTCAGTCGACTCTGAACCCCAGTGGCAATTCGAGGCGATGACGGGACAACAGATCGGTGTCGCGCAAAATTTCACGGGTACGGGAATCGGCGACGACATGTCCACCCGCAAGCACCAAGGAGCGCTCGCATAACTCGAGGGCATACGGGAGATCGTGAGTAACCATCAGCAATGTGATGTCCAACCCACGCAGAATGTCGGCGAGTTCACGTCGACTCGCAGGATCGAGGTTCGAGGACGGTTCGTCGAGAACGAGAATTTTCGGCGACATCGAGAGCACCGTGGCAACAGCTACACGTCGACGTTGACCGAAAGAAAGATGATGAGGTGGTCGATCACGCAACTCCCACATCCCCACTCGCTCCAAGGCATCCTTGACCACGAGATCGAGCTCCTCGCCTCGTGCTCCCATGTTGAAGGGGCCGAATGCCACGTCCTCGCGCACTGTCGGCATGAACAACTGGTCGTCAGGATCCTGAAAAACGACGCCTACTGACGAACGAATCCTGCGCAGACTGTCTTTGTTCTGTAGATCGACTCGCACACCATCGACAGATACCGAACCACTGTTTCCTGCGAGAATTCCATTTAGGTGTTTAACCAACGTGGTCTTTCCTGAACCATTCGGGCCGAGCAACGCAACCCGCTCACCACGCTCGATGCGCAATGAAACATCGTGCAAAGCAAGGTTGCCGTCTGGATACTCATATGCGAGCGACTCAACTAGGAGAGCGGCCTCGCTCATCGCGACATCCAGATGTTCGTCATGGCCAAGACCAACAACGCTAGAACGGGAAGCAGGAGTCCCTGCGCCCACTGACGAATTCCCGCAGAACCATGCCCAGTATCCGGCAGCTTTCCGCTGTATCCGCGGGAGAGCATCGCCAAGTAGACCCGCTCCCCGCGCTCATAGGAACGAATGAACAAAGCACCCGCAACGTTGGCGAGGAATCGCCAGGAACGTACGCCCTGTGCCTCGAATCCTCGGGAGAGTCGAGCAATCTTCATCCGTGCCATCTCGTCGCTCACCACGTTCACATAACGAATCATGAAGGAAACGATTTGCACAAGGAGATTCGGTAGCCGGAGTCGTTCTAGACCACGAAGTATCTCTCGTGCCGGCGTGGTGGCCGATAGGCAAACCGCACACAAAACACCGAACGTACCCTTAACCAAGATGGAGGCTCCCGATTCGATGCCCAACCGCGACAGCGAAACACCAAGAACCTCTACTCGCTCACCCGATCCGAAGATCGGCATCATGATGGCGAAGAATACAAAAGGCAACTCGATTAAGGATCGACGAGCAACAACGTTGAGTGGCAACTGAGCAATGAGAATCGTTCCGAGCACCAGCAGGCCATAAACAACAAACGCCTGCCAAAAATGAATCGGAGTTGCCACACATACGATGATGAAGAGAAACATCGCCAGGATCTTGACCTGCGGCTCCAAGTGATGAACGATCGAATGGCGATGCAAGACCAAACGTTCCCCGAAATCGTGACCATGATGATGGTCGGAAATGGGGTGTTTGAGTGGATCCTCGTTCGGGCGAATCACTAACTCAATTTCGCTGCTTGGGTTTGCGAGCGAGCAGCATGAATCCCCCGCCTGCAACCACCACCATCACCAAAACTCCCAGCACCCCTGCCAATCCCACCGAGAGTCGCTCATCCTCGACTCCAGAGACTCCATAGTCAGCAAGTGGACTGTCAGCTACAGCCGAGTCCTGGGCGTCACCGATGAAACCAACTTCCTCTGCGGCCTTCTCTAATCCGTCTGGGTGTGACGACGCGTAGTAGGACACAACACCAGCAATGATCACCGATACAAGTAACCCCAGGATCCAGAACCTCTTGTTGTTCATACCTCCACCGGACTTCTCAACGGTGCCTTCCAACCGAAAACAAGGTCTTGGCGAGACGACAACAACGAACTTACGGTCAATGCAGTAATGAATGCCTCGCCGATTCCAATCAGGACGTGGGTGCCGAACATCGCCGAGAAAACTGCACCCAAACCGAACACCTCAGACCCGCCAATGGCGTATTGCCCGACGAACCCCACTGCAGCAACAGGAACCGATACGAGTGCCGCCACGAATGATCCCACCACCACGGAGGATCTCACCTTCGGCAAAATCAAACGCAAAAGGCCATACAGCACGTAAGCACTCCACACCCCCACCAGTGCCAGGTTGAACACGTTCAACCCGAGTGCACTCAGTCCGCCATCAGCAAACATCAATGCCTGCACGATCAAGACCACGGTGACGGCGAGAACTGCAGCATGCGGACCCACCAGCACCATCGCCAGTGCACCACCCATAAGGTGGCCGCTCGTGCCCGCGCCAACGGGGAAATTGATCATCTGCACGGCGAAAATGAACACGGCCACCAATCCGGCAAGAGGCGCAGCACGTTCATCCAACTGCTTTCGCGCACCTCGCAGTGAAACGGCGACTCCCGCCACAGACGCCGCTCCAAAAATCGCGGAAGTAGGTGCATCGATGAAACCATCGGGAATGTGCATGACGTGAGATTACCCCACCGCTTTTCGTATTAAATGGCGCCCTTACCCATGACATCGGGGTGATTGCGCACGAACTGCACCGCCAACTCCGTGCGGTTTCGCAGCCCACTGTCATTCAGCATTCTGCTTACCCGGTTACGAATGGTCTGCGGTGACAAGCCGAGTGCACTGCCGATTTGTTTGTCCGACAGACCTTCCGCCACGAGGTTCACGATCCGTTCATCTACGGCGTCCATGGTGGCAATGATCCGTGAATCGATTACCGACGTGTACACGTCGATCAAGTCGGGTTCCGTGGTGCCTCCCGACGGCGCACTGACGATCCGTTCCAACTGCTCCACGAATCCCTCAAGAGGCCCGTCCAGATCACGCTCCTCCACCACGCCGTCGAAGCCATACAAACGCGCCAGGGCCTCGGCTCGAGGGGTTCGCTCGGGTACCAGCAAAACACGCCTGCTGGAATGCTGATTGATCTTCTCCCGACCTGACTCCGATGCCAGGTAATCGGCGAGCAAACGGGGTGTGAGCAATTCGGCATCGACGGCTTGACCCTTGGCAGCCTCGCCACGCGCCGACGGATCGGTGACCACGCCCACCACGTTCACCTTCTTCGACTCCTCCAGCCAGCGCGCCATCGCGTCACCGAAGAACTTGAGGTCGTGACAGATGAGGAGGTTCATGGGAGAGCTACCGGCTCAGAATCTACCCTCAAACGAATCTGACGGGCCTTACGGGGCGACCGACACGACGGCTGAAGCACCACGAAGGTCGAAGAACCCGCCGGGCGCTAACTCACCAATCTCCAGACACTGCCCTGCAACGACAACACCAACAACTCGGCCCCGGCACGGACTATCGCCACGGGCTGATCGATTCCGTCGAACAAGAGCTCTTTCTGGGGATCAGCGACATCGGTCGGTATCGACCACACCTTCCCACTGCAGAAATCGGCAAAGACGTATCTCCCGGTGAGCGATCCCGCTTCGGCAACGGCACCACCGCTGATCGAGCAACCGTCCTCGCCATGCTCGTAGACCATCAAGGGTGGCTGATGATTGGCGCTCGACTGATCTTCGTTGAATCGTTCGAACCCCTCAAAGGCACTCCAGCCAAAATCGACGAGCTGCTCGATTGACGAGACGCCTCGCAGAACGCTCACTTCCTCCCAGGTCCCTTGCCCAACATCCGCGATCCACAGGTCGTCACCATAAAGGTCTATTCGCCACGGGTTTCGCAGCCCACGTGCAATCAGGGTTGCCTCCCCTGTCGTCGGATCGATCCTCAATACCTTGCCGAGAAGTGACGAGTCGTCCAGCGCAAGACGCTGGGGATCGTCAGCAGAGCCGCCGTCTCCCGTTGCCACCAACAGCGCACCGTTCGCATCCACCACGATGTCACCCCCGTTGTGGTTGGCATAGGGCTGCTCGATGGTCAGCAATTCCTGCAGACTCGATCGATCAAAAACTCCACCAGTTGTCACATCTACACGCGCAATCACCGTGTTGCCCGAGTTGTTGGTGAAGTTCAAAAAGGCGGCCGATCCATCTGGGGAAAACGCAAGTCCGAGCAACCCTCGCTCTCCTTCGGCTTTGGTGAGGTCCGATATGTCGAGTGCCGCGCCTTCGACGACAACTCCATCGACAATGCGATGCACCCTGCCGACACGCGACACCACATACAAGGCCTCGTCTCCCGCGCGCGCCGCAGCGTCGACGGGCTCATCTACCTCGGCCACCAACGTGAGCGTCGGCACAACTTCACCGGCCGAGATCGACGAGGAACTCGTTACCGAGTTCTCATCGACTTCGGTGTTCACACCACAGGCGGTAAGACCGACGAGGGCAAGAACAGCAAGCCACTTCATACTGCAAGCCTAAAGATGGCACCGTGGTGGCGACATGTTCAGCACGCACGAGTACACGCGACGTTCGTACCCACCGAGTTGGCACAAATGGTGGCAACGTCGGATTTCGCTTATCGGACCCAATCGGGTATCTGGAGTCACCATCCTGCAGTCTTGGAGGGCAATCCAGCATCGAAGGGAGATGATGAAGTTTCAGACGGCTAAGGCAACCGATCTATCTTGATCCGGTCATTGTCCCCAGTTGCTACTACTGAGATCCGTATACCATCTGTTGCAAACGTCTGACCCACTTTCAAAAAGTCGAGGGAATGCTCTCGCGCCGGAACCAAATATGTTCCCGTTGAACTGCCGACATCAAACACTGTGTCTTTTCGAGTATCGACCCGCATAACTGACACACCGGCAGTTCCTGTCGGCCAACGATCTGACCACCTGTCTTTTCGGTGCGACTCAATAACCAGCACTTCATAGTCTGAAAGTTTGACGACGATGCTGCGAAGACCAACCTGTTCGCGTTCTAGTGGAACCAATGTAAGCGTTTCAGGCTTGACGTTGTCTTTCGCTACGCAATAGATGTTCTCCTGCTTCATCCAACCGAGAGTCATTGCATCCCATGAATTAAGAGTTGCTCCAGCTGATCCGGTATTCCAGAACAACCCAATCTGAGCATTCTTGGGCGAATGCCCAAGAGCTCCGTGAGAATGCAGCGTTTCATGAACGAAGTGTTGCCAAATTGGAGTACGTGCTCTATAGGAGTCGCTACCGATGGAGAACACGCCAGGGAATGCCCTGTACGCAAATCCTTCATCAATTTTCGTTATGTCCTTAGGAAGCACGGCCCAAACAGACGTAACTCCACTTGTGTCAACAACACTCCCGGCAAGCGACCTATACGAGGTGGAAATTTCAGTATCCGACATAAGTTGCACACCAGGCTTTCCAGGGTGCAGCCAGTAGTAGTACTCAGAGTTCTTGGGAGCCCGAACCCATCTGTCGGCAATACGTAGGTTGTATTTCACGCTGCCTTGCGAAAACCATGAATACCATTCAGCAGATTTCTTAATTGACGCAATATGATCGCGCAGCTCCGCTAATCCGCCAGGAACATCGGGAAAGTCCACGAACACCACGGCTATGTCAATTGCGCCAGAGTTGGTAAATCCATTGCTGGGGGTCGCTGGATATGTAATCGCTTGCCAGTCACCTGCAGCCCTGACAGTTCGAGCATCGTTCAATCGACAGTTTTCCAACGGTTCAGGCGAGGAGGGGTTTGCAAGTAACGATTGAGCCCCAGAGATCGATGTAGGCAAACTAGGAGCCGCCGATTTCACTGACTTACGCAGCCACCTCCGCGTCTTTCCCGCTTGAACACAGGTGTACGTGATGCCATTGGTCTTCCGTAGAGCGCCGACCTTCGAGCACTTTCCGCCATTTGATGCAGCATCAACACGCGCGACGTTCAACCCTGACGACAAAAACAGGCACAGGACAAGAACGCCAACGGCATTTCTGCGCCAATTCATTCCTCAAAACCTAATGCGAGCAATTGGAGGCGACGCCGGGAATCGAACCCGGATACAGGGCTTTGCAGGCCCTTGCCTAAGCCATTCGGCCACGTCGCCGCTGTGCAGGCTACCGACGGCACACGGCGTAAAGCCGATGATGACAAGAATTCGACTCGTACGCTGAACTAATGGCCGATCAACATCCCGACACCACGGCGATTACCGCTGGACGCGACGAATCGGGTTCGCTCGCTCCCGTGCTGTGGCCCAGCACCACATGGCAATCCACTGGGTTGGATGAGAGCAACGCTGCCGCTGTTGCCGTTCACGAGACGGGGAACTATGCACGCTATGCAAACCCGACTGTGCGGGAATTTGAAAATGCTGTGGCCGCACTTGAGAGTGCCGAGGATGCTCTGGCCACCAGCTCTGGCATGGGAGCCATCGCCACCGCGATCTTTGCCCTCTGCTCCACTGGCGATCACATCGTTGCCCAGAAGCAGTTGTACGGCGGAACTCTTGCGCTCTTGAACGGCCCATGCAAGCGACTCGGAATCGATGTTTCCTTCGTCGATGGAAGTACCCCGGGTACGTTCGCTTCAGCCGTCAGGCCTGGCAAGACGATGCTCGTGATTGCTGAAACTCCGAGCAATCCGCAGCTCGCCCTGACGAACCTCGATGAGATCGGCGCGATCAAGGGGCCGTACACCATGGTGGACTCCACGCTTGCCACCCCGCTTGGCCAGTCACCGTTGCGACATGGGGTTTCACTGGTCATGCATTCGGCCACCAAGGGAATCGCTGGGCACAACGACGCGATGCTCGGTGTCCTTGCCGGCGAGAAGGATTTGATCGACGCAATTTGGAGTTACTCAGTTCTTCATGGCGCAACTGCTTCAGCAACTGATGCGCTCAACGGACTGCGCGGCATTCGTACGCTTGGCGTGCGCTTCGCCCGCCAGTGCGACACTGCGCTCAAGGTCGCCCGTGAACTGGAGAGCAATCCTGGCGTGAGACGTGTGAATTATCCGGGACTTGAATCACACCCACAACATGCACTCGCCAAGAGCCAAATGCGGGGATTCGGCACCGTTCTTTCTTTCGAAATCATGGGTGGCGTTGACAAGGCACGTGCACTGATGAACAAGTTGGCGATCGTTCGTCCTGCTGTGTCACTTGGAGGACCAGAGACACTGATCTGTCATCCCGCCACGAGCACGCATGTGAGCATGTCCCCAGAGGATCAGCAGTCAGCGGGAATCAACGACGGATTGCTTCGCCTGTCGATCGGTCTCGAGGACACAAGCGACGTTATTGCGGATCTGCAGCACGCGCTGCAGTGAGTCTTTAACGCTCTTCTTTGAAGATGACGTGCTTGCGGACGATCGGGTCGTACTTCTTCAACTCGATGCGCTCACGTGAATTGATCTTGTTCTTGCGCGTCACGTACACATAGCCGGTGTCGGCAGTGCTACGCAGCTTGATGATCGGGCGACGATCCTTGCTCTTGGCAGCCATGACTCAGACCTTCTTTCCGGCCTTGCGCATGTCGGCGACGACACGCTCGATGCCCACCTTGTCGATGGTGCGCAGGCCCTTTGCGCTGACGTTCAACGAAACCCAACGCTTTTCCGACGGCAACCAGAAGCGCTTCTTTTGGGCGTTCACCCTCCACCAGCGCTTGGTCTTGATGTTGGAATGCGAGACGGTATGGCCCGTCGAGGGCTTCTTCCCGAGGACGTCGCAGCGATTTGGCATCCCTGCATTGTAGGGGTTGAAGGCCATTCAGACACCTGCCCTACCCCGATACACTCGCTAGTCCTATGAAGCCCGAAATCCACCCTGAGTACAAGTTCGTCGTCTTCGAGGACTCCTCGGCGAACTACCGCCTGCTCACCCGCACCACCATGCGCGTGGACGCCCAGAAGACCACTCAGTGGGAAGACGGCAACATCTACCCGCTCGTCCAGCTGGACATCAGCAATGCCAGCCACCCGTTCTTCACCGGCCAGATGAAAATCATCGACTCCGCCGGTCGCGTGGAACGCTTCAACAAGCGTTACGGCACCCGCAAGAAGGCTGTTGCCAAGAAGGATCCCGCAAAGAAGTAACTACTCCAGGGTGCGCAGCACCTCGGACAACTCAGCGGTCGTGGTTCTCGGGTTGACGATGCACAACCGCAACATCGTTTCACCCCTCATGCTCGACGGCACGATGAATGCCCGTCCCTCAGCGAGCAGACGATCGCTCCACTGCTGATATTGCTTGGCAGTCCAGCTGCGGCGCCTAAATACGACAATCGACAACTCGGGCTGCATCAAGAGTTCAAGGTGCGGCGTCTCGTCGATCACCGCGGCGATCTCTCGTGACACCCGCAGGGTTTCCTCCATCGCGTCGGCATACGCCTCCGTGCCGTGCATGGCGAGGCTGAACCAGAACGGCAATCCACGCGTGCGCCGGGAAAGATGGTGAGCGAGATCACTCGGGTTCCACGCCTCGTCCCCTGGTTCGTCCTGCTGCAGAACGTCGAGGTACTCCGCATGCTGCGTGTGGGCGCGACGAGCATGCGCAGGATCGCGATAAATCAATGCGCAGCAGTCGTAGGGAGCGAACAACCATTTGTGCGGATCGACGATCAAGCTGTCACACCGTTCGATGCCGTTGAAAAGGTGCCGAACACTCGGCGCACAGAGAGCTGCTGCCCCGTAGGCACCATCCACGTGGAACCACGTGCCAATCTCGCCCGCAACGTCGGCCACGCCGGCAACATCATCCACTACTCCGAGATTCGTGGTGCCCGCGGTGGCAACCAAGGCACAAACACGCCGTCGATCCTCAACAGACAGCGAATCGACGAGTGCACGCATGTCGGCACCAGAGGATTTGCCGCGGCCATCGGTGGCGCAGCGCAAATAGTCGGCATCCATTGCCGTAGCAGCCTGGGAGATGGACGAGTGCGCTCCCCCGGTTCCAAGGATCAACGGACGAGTGCGATCCAACGAACCGTTCGCACGCTCACGCCAGCGATGACGAGCCGCGATCAACGCTGAGAGATTTCCTGCGCTTCCACCACTGACGAATACGCCACCAGCAGATGCGGGCATTCCCGCCAGGTCCGCCAGCCAACGCATGGCCTGGTTCTCGACGTACACCGCGCCTGCACCTTCCAGCCACGAACCGCCGTAGATGTTGGATGCGCTCACCATCAGATCGAAGAGCACCGAGCTTTCAGTCGGGGCTCCCGGCACGAACGACAGGAACAACGGGTGATCAACGCTGATGCACGACGGCGCCAGCACCGAGACGAATTCCTCCAGCACCTCGAGGCCGTTGCGTCCTTCCGGGCGAATCGTCTGTCCGACGAGTCGCTGAAGTTCACTCAGGCTGCGAGAGCCATCGAGCGGCGGCGGATCCATCTGGATTCGTTCCATGGCACGCTCGAGAATTCGTTTGGCCAACTCGTCGCTCTCGTCGTCATAGAAATGCATCTCTTGGGCAGATGACGTCACTTCAGCGCACCGCCCATTGCCGATTCCACTGCTTGTCTCTTGGGTAACGACGGCACGGCTCCGTGAACGGTGGTGGCAAGGGCCCCCGCCACTGCCCCAACCCGTGAAGCCTGCTGCACCGACGACCCGCTGGCAAGCATTGCGCACATCGCACCGGTGAACGCATCTCCGGCCCCCACCGTGTCGATCGCTTTCACTGCGTGAGGTGCAACTGCCGCGACTCCGCTCGCATTGGCCACCTCGGCACCTCGCTCGCCGAGTGTCGTCACCACATCTCGGACACCGAGTGACAACAGGTGTTCCGTTCCTCCCAGCAAGCGAGCTTCATTTTCGTTCGGCACTGCAACGTCCACGAGTGACAAGAGTTCGGCAGTCAACGTCTGGGCTGGCGCAGGGTTGAGCACCGTGGTGACTCCACGCGCACGTGCCGCTTGCAGTGTGGCCACCACGGTCGAAAGTGGAATCTCCAACTGCAGAAGGACAACCGCCGCCTTGGGCAATTCGACCGGCGTCACCAGCGCGTTGGCACCCGACACCACGACAATCTCATTCTCACCGCGTTGGTCCACGTTGATGAAGGCCCTGCCGGTTGGAGAATCCACCGAGCGAAGGAGCGAGGTATCGATACCCTCGCGCTCCAGAACCTCTCGCAAGAACGTGCCCGCATCGTCGCACCCCACGCAACCCACGAATGCGGTTCGTGCCCCCATGCGTGCACACGCCACAGCCTGATTCAAGCCCTTCCCTCCGGCATGTTCGGCGTAATCGAGCGCGATCAGCGTTTCACCGGGCGTCGGCAAGTGGTCGAGAGTCGCCACCAGATCGAGGTTCGCGCTCCCCACCACCACGACATCGAAACTCGTCATCTCTCAACTTTGACACATCACCACTAGATTCGGCGAGGTGCCAAATGGACTGAAAATGATCGTGGACTGTGACCCAGGACACGACGACGCGGTGGCCCTCATCGTCGCTGCTCGTCATGCTGAATTGCTCGGTGTGACCACGGTTGCCGGTAACGCTCCGATCACCGCGACCACTCGCAACGCTCGCATCATCCTCGACATGATCGGCAGCACCGTGCCCTTGCATCAGGGCGCAGAACGCCCTCTCGTCGCACCACCTCGTCACGCTGAATACGTGCATGGCGAGAGTGGCTTGGACGGCGCCGAGCTTCTCGAGCCGTCTGGCCCAGCCGATTCGACCAATGCTGTCGAGTTCATCATTGAGACGTGCCGAAAGACCGAAGGCGTGTGGCTCGTGCCTACCGGCCCCCTCACCAACATCGCCCTCGCCCTGCGGGCAGCTCCGGATCTCGCCAAACGCATCGCAGGAATTTCGCTCATGGGAGGTGGCACCTTCGGCAATCGTTCTGCGGCCGCCGAGTTCAACATCTGGGCCGACCCCGAAGCCGCGGCAATGGTGTTCGACTACGGCGGTCCGCTCAAAATGTGTGGGCTGGACGTCACCCACCGATTGCAGGCAACACCAGAGCGCATCGCCAAGGTGCGTGCGTTACCGGGCCACATGGCCGCGGTGCTCGCAGACCTGTTCGATTTCTTCAGCAAGGTGTACGTCTCTCGCCATGACAACATGCGCGGCGGTGCCGTACACGACCCCTGCGCGGTGATGGTGCTCACCCACCCAGAACTCTTCACTGCGCGCCCCCACCACGTCACAGTGGAAACGAGCGGTGCTCTCACCACGGGCATGACCCTGATCGAC
This sequence comes from Ilumatobacteraceae bacterium, assembly GCA_017856375.1. Lineage (GTDB taxonomy): Bacteria > Actinomycetota > Acidimicrobiia > Acidimicrobiales > Ilumatobacteraceae > UBA3006. The sequence continues at coordinate 16,969 of JAFMFC010000012.1, forward strand.
ATGCGCGGACTCATCGAGCGCCTCGCACCGAACTGTGATGTCACCTGGGAGGTCGATGCCGACGCGGCCTTCTCCGTGATCGTCGACTCAATTGCCGCGTTTTCCCGCTAGCGCGAGGAGATGAATCGCTCCACCGGGGCGAGATCGAATGGCGAACCGATCATCAAGATGAGGTGATCCGCACCCGCATCGGCATATTCGTCGGCACGTTCCAGCTCTTTCGGCTCGATGGCGATGGTGCGCTCGATTTCCTTCGGATTGCGTCCGATCTTTGCGCACCACTCATCCAGCACCTTGTTCTTGTGGCGGACGGTGTCCACATCGCCGAACGTATTGAGTTGGTCGGCATGCTCCGCCACGAGACGGAAGGTGAACTTTTCGCCGCTGCCACCAATCATCAGCGGAATCTTGCCTCGCACGGGCTGCGGGTTCAGTTTGGCAAGTCGATCCTTGATGACGGGAAGTCCTGCCTCGAGCGCCTGTAGGCGGGAGATCTTGGTGCCAAATTCGTATCCGTATTCGACGTAGTCCCGCTCGAACCAACCAGATCCAAGGCCGAGCACGAAGCGGCCATTGCTGATGTGGTCGATGGTGCGGGCCATGTCGGCGAGTAGTTGCGGATTGCGGTAGGTGAAGCAGGTGACCAATGCGCCAACCGACGCGTGGCAAGTGTCAGCCGCCATAGCGGCGATCAAGGTGTAGCCCTCGAAATGGGTGGCATCCGGATCGCCGTACAAGGGATAGAAGTGGTCCCACGTCCAGATGCTGTCGACCCCGATCGCGTCGGCTGCTCGCCAAGCGGCACGCAGTTCATTAACATAGGTTCCCTGGGGTCTGAGTTGTACGCCGATCTTCATGCACCGAACCTAGCCGCAGGATAAAGTGCGAGCATCCCACTTGTTGGACAAACCGCACAGTAGACAATGGTCACCGAATAAGAGCCTGGAGGGCACATTAAATGCCAGATGGTTCAGAGAATTCAGACAGGTCGTCATACCCCAACCTGCTCTTGGGTTGGTTACTCGCCGACAAGCGAGCAGATCTCATTACTCTCCTTGAAGAGCATTTCAACGTCTATTTGCTCGACATGTTGGCGATCAGAGACTCTCTCAGCAATCTGAAGAACCGAAACCCAGATATCACGCTTGTCCAGATTGAGTACACAAATTTCGTCGCTCCATTCCTGCCAGTTCTCCCGCACGACAGTCTGCATCCGACTCATCTCATAGCACTAAACAACTCCAGTTCGCCCCACTTCGATCGTCATGACCTTCAGCTCGGCATCTGCACAGTGATCGAAGACCCGGCCGACGACGAGTTCATTGTCCGCACGCTCCTTCACGTACTCGCAGACTGCCCCGCTCAACATGCTCAGCAAAAGAAGGTTCCTGCCGGGGATCCCATCGACAACGCCTTTCATGACGGGCTCATCGACGACTTCGACAATCGAATCCTCTGCCTCCTGGCTGCAGGCGGCACCAACGAAGAGATCGCCGAGGCGCTGCATTATTCAAACCAGACCATTCGCAACAGGGTGAGCGACTTGCTCAAGCTGTTGAATCTGCGAAATCGCACCGAACTCTCTTCGGCATGGAGTCAGTATCTGTACTCAAAGGCGATGCGCGATAACTGACGCAGGGCGCCAACCGAAACCACTGGAGCGGACGACGAGATTCGAACTCGCGACCCTCACCTTGGCAAGGTGATGCTCTACCAACTGAGCCACGTCCGCGTATTGCGACCTCTATTTTAGCCCCAAAAGAAGGCTTCTCAACTGACGGGAGAACGTTCCCCGTAACGCACCACGCCAGCCAACGAGAGGAGCACGATGGCTGCGCCGACCAGCTGAATGAAGGCGACACCCTGCTCGAAAAACCACCATGCGAACACCATGCTCAGCACCGGGCCAAGCAGGGACAACAGCGAGATGGTTCCCGCCGAGACAAAGCGTTGGGTCCAAACCATCAGTCCGTGGCCGATGGTGCCAGGCAACAGCACCATCGTCATCACCACGCCAAGGTCGCGCAACGACGGATTCGCGAGGTCGTTTGCCGTGACCAAAACCCAAGGCATCACCACAATGAGTTGGTTGATGCTGACACCGAAGAGAAACGACCAAGTATTCACTCCGTCGAGGCGAGCCCGCTTGCCGGTCAAGAAGTAACCCGTCCAGAGAATGGCGTTCATCAATGCCAACGCATCCCCCCACAGGGTTGCTCCACCGGTTCCACCGCTTCCGAACACGACACCGGCCACACCAACGAAACTGGTGAAGGCAAAAATCACCTGCGCCAGTGTGGTGCGCTCACCCAACAGTCGTGGCGCGAGAAACAGCGACAGCGCTGCTGAAACATTGCCGATCACCGTGGCATTGGCGATCGACGTTTCATGAAACGCGACGAACCCGGTGATCGTGGAGAACCCGAAGAACATGCCCGGAACGAACGAAGCCTTGATTCCCTTGACTTGAAACGGCACCTTCCGCACGAACATCACAGCGAACAGCACGGGTGGCCACAACAGAGTGCGATAGAAGATCACCGCATTGATCGAAAAGTCGGTGGCCAGAGTCAGCACGGGCCCGATACCCCAAGAAAACACCGCGATGAGAATTGCCATCAAATGCACCGGCGCAAGCCGGCGCTCAGTCGTCACGACGAGACCGGGGTCATCTGCCGAGAGGCATTGATACTCACCAATGCGAGCGAGATGAACACCACGCCTGCGCCAAGCATTTGAACGACGGTGATCGACTGGTCGTAGATCACCCATGCCCCTACGACGGAAAAAGCAGGGGCTCCGAGGTTGATCAACGAAGAAACCGTGGCATCAAGATGCCGAAGCGACCATGCGTGCAGCCCATGCGCGAGGGTCCCCTGCACCACGACCATCGTGAGCAGCAGGGTCCAATCCACGCCACCGAGGTCGGCCAGCGAAAAGCTGCCGAAGATCGCCCAGGGAATGCCGTAGATCGCAGACCACGCAAAATTGCCAGCCAGGTACGCCCACGCATTTTCATTACGCACGCGCACACGTTTCACCATCACCACGTAGGTGGTCCACAGCAACATCGAGATCGTCGACAAGACATCGCCGAAGAATGAACCCGACTGCGCATCGCCGCCACCAAACACGACCACGCCGATACCAACGAATCCGAGAATGGCCAGCATCACCTGTGCAAAGGACACGCGTTCACCGAGCAATCGCGGCGCAATGAACAACAAGACCGCTGGAGAGAGGGCTCCAATCAGGGTTTGGTTGGCGATAGAGGTATGACGAATCGCCTCGAATGCGAGAGCCATGCTCGAGAAGAAGAAAATCCCGGGCAATGCCGTGTCTTTCATTACTTTTGCATCGAGACGACCACCAGTTCGCCACGCCCAGAACGCCATCACTGGCACCGAGAGTGCCAACCGCATGACCGTGATCGTCGACGTCGATGCGCTGATCCCGCGGATGATCAGCGGTCCTGCCCCCCACGAACACATCGAGATGAACCCCGCAGCGAGCGGGCGCCTGGACGACGTTGGTTCTGCGTCAGTCGTGGTCACGAAGGAGGTCGCAGATCGATGCGCAAGGTGAGGACGCCGTCCTCGAGCGTGGCCTTGGCATCACCGATCATCGCGAAATCTTGGAAATCTTCTTGAGCCTGCGAGATGAACAGCTGTCGTTCCTCACCTGCCACCGGCGGCAGTGGACGACGCTTCACCGCCGCCGCCCGCTCCTTGAAACGATCGATCATGTCTTGGGGGTCGAATGCAGCCACGGCCAAAAAGTTAGTTGCCCCGCCTCCCCAAAAGCGGATCAATGATCGGCGCCACAGGCTCGTTGTGGTCTACTGATTCCTCGTAAAGCTGATCAGAGGGTTCGTCCATAAACGGCGCGACCTCTAGATCCTCAACGAAAGGCAAAACCGTTTCCGTCAGAGCCAGTTTCTGCGGAGAAACTCTTGGCACTGACGCCAGACTTCGCACCTCGTCGAGGAGAACCTGCCGACGATCTTCCGAAGCTCTCATGAACCTCCGCTCGCTCATTACTTCGAGAGGTGCCAATACGGGCGATTCAAGTCGCGCATTGCGCCAGAACCAAAAGGTGAGTGCGGCCAAACCGACCGATGCAGCGATACACAGCACGGCGACAAGTGCAACTCGGAGGTCGATGATCGCGATCATTACCGCGTTGGAGACTACTTGGATTGCCCGTCGAGCGTCTCGAGGAACTTCTTGATTGGCTTGCCCACTTGATCCAAGTTGATCAAGAACGCGTCATGCCCATGTGGCGAATCAACTTCGACATAGGTACTCGGGGTGCCCTGTCGCTGCAGTAAGTCGTGAATCTGCTTCTGCTGATAAGTGGGATACAAGATGTCACTCGAGATTCCGATGGTGAGCGAAGGCATCGTGATTCGCGCCATCGCCCGCTCAAGACTCACTCGTCCGCGCCCCACATCGTGCAGGTCCATGGCCTTGCCGATGATCAGGTAGCTGTTCGTGTCGAAGCGACGGATCAATCGATCACCGTGATGATCGAGATAACTCTCCACCACGAACCGATCCCACAAGCCAAGTCCGTTGCGATCGGCATCGCTATCCATCAACTCTCGACCAAATCGCTCCGTGAAGACGTTGTCGCTGCGGAACGTCACCTGGGAGACCATCCGTGCGATAGCCAGCCCTTGCCAAGGACCGTCACCTGGTTCGGCGTCGTAGTACTCGCCTCCACGCCACTTCGGATCGAGCTTGATCGCTCGTCTTCCGATGGCTCCCCACGCAATCTGCTGGGCAGTCGCGTACACGCAGGTAGCAACCGGAACGATGGCATTCACCCGTTCGGGAAAGGTGATTCCCCACTCGAGAACCTGCATGCCACCCATCGAGCCGCCGATTACTGCGTGCCACTTGGGAATGCCCAGCATGTCGGTGAGACGAAGTTGCGCGCGCACCATGTCGCGCACGGTGATCACCGGGAAACGAGAACCATAGGGTTTTCCGTCGTCGGGATGTGGTGACGCGGGGCCTGTCGATCCTTGGCAACCGCCAAGCACATTCGTACACACGACAAACCATTCGTTGGTATCGATCGCGAGTCCAGGACCGACGATTCCCTCCCACCACCCTGGAGTCGGGTGGCCTTCCTCAGCGGGACCAGCTGCATGGCTGTCGCCCGTCCACGCGTGGCACAACAGCACGGCATTCGTCCTCTCGGCATTCAGCGTTCCCCACGTCTCATATGCCAGGGTGACATCACGCAAGTACGAACCACCGTCCAGCGCAAAACCCCGGTCACTCGGGAAATGGATGAACTTGCGGCTACCCGAGGGCATGCCCGATTGCCAAGCGCCGGTAGCGGGATAGTCGAGTTGGGGCATGAAGTTCCTGTCTTTGCCCAACTGCTCCGGCCCGTTGCTCCGATTACTCGGAACCACATCCCCGTCTTGCGACGGAAGGCACCGTGGGCATTGCCCGGTTGCCGGACCAGTTGGCTTGCTTTGGTCTCTCGTGATGTATTTGCATCGCCCAAGGGCGACGCATTGAGACTACAAGCCGCTAGCGTTTTTCGCACCACAGCGGGCGGAGTTGGGGCTGTGGTTTCGCACCTGTGCACGTGATGGAATTGGTGCTGCTCATGGAGAACTACCGCACACCGAGCGCGGAGATGCGAGATTTGGGCCCGAAAGGCCACGGCAGTTTCGCCACGCAATTCATCCCCCGCGGAACCGTGATCGCCACCTTCGGCGGCACCGCGAGCACCCAGCACGGTTTGCGGCGCTATCCAGCCGAGCGGGTCTCGCGCTCGATCCAGGTCGAAACCGATTTGTTCTTCGTGGGTCCTGTAAAGCGAGAACCAGGAGACAGCATCAACCACTCCTGCGAACCGAACTGCGGCATGCGCAATGCCACTCAGGTCGCAGCGATGCGAGACATCCAGATTGGCGAGGAACTCACTTTTGACTATGCGATGAGCGACATGGCCGCATACGACGAGTTTGAGTGCTCATGCGGCGCGCCATTATGCCGAAGACGAGTGACCTGCCTTGACTGGAAGAGCCCGACACTCCAAGCAAAGTACGAGGGCTTCTTTTCCCCCTACATCGAACGGGAGATCAACGCAGTGCGACTCGCTCGACCACTCAAGAAAAACGAGGTCGAAAGGTTGATGTCGGCATATGACACCGACCCGATAGGCGCACTCACCTCTGCGTTACGGGTGGTGACCGGTCATCATCGTGCACCATGGGAGCATCTCGCATCACTCTTGCCAATGAAGGTGCGCAAAAAGCTGCTCGATGGCGAGACCTCGGCCTTGGATTTACTCGCGGCAGAACTGAACGAGACGAGAACGGTTTCGCGCGACTAACCCGTACACGAAGGTGGCCAGTGGTCGAACGGGATACAAATCGATGAGGATTCCCAGCATTCGCCACGGTGCTCTCCCTGCACGAAGAACTGACGAAACAGCACGGGCCCCCGAGCGCCGGACATCTCCATTGACCCATTGCACGGCTTCTCGACATGCTTCGCTCGACAACGACAAGGCTGCAAGGTCGGCATGCTGATAGGCGACAATCGAGGCACGAGGGCGCACTTTCCTCTCCAGGAAGCGCGCGCTGCACCGACAAAATGTGCAGTCGCCGTCGAAAACGAGAGTGGCAACCACGATCGGCAGAGTATTGCTTGAACGGGTAGTTTGCTCGTCGCATGTTGCGCGTGCTTTCTCGTCCACGAATGATCGCCCTCACGGTGGCATGCCTCGTCGGCATCGTGGTGATGGTCAACCTTGCTCGATGGCAGTACCACCGACATCAGGATCGCCAGGAGTTCAACGCCAAGCTCACTGCGCGATTCGACGAGGCGCCGCGACCACTGGATGAGATCCTTGCCTCGGGCGCGCCGCTCGATGAGATCGAATGGCTCCCAGCAATCGCCAAGGGCACGTTCCTTGCGAACGAGAGCCTGACGATCGTCAATGTCTCTCAGTTCGGCCAAGCTGGATTCGATCCCGTAACTCCACTCCGACTGGCCGACTCCCGGATCGTGCTCGTGAACCGCGGCTTCCTTCCTCTATCCGCAAGTACACCCCCACCACCCGAAGGCGAGGTGACGATGATCGGTCGCATTCGACTGTCGGCCGAGCGACGAACGGGGGCCGTCACCGACCCGACCGAAGGCGAACTGAGGGAAGTACAACGCATCGACATCGATCGTCTCGCTCCGCAGCTCGATGGCGATGTGGTTCCCGTGTATCTCGAGCTACTCGAAAGCGAGCCGAGCGATGACCCCTCGATTTCCCGCATTGCCGAGCCGGAATTCACGCTGGGTCCGCACCTCAGCTACACCGTGCAGTGGATCGTATTCTCGCTTTTCGTAGTGGTGGGTTGGGCGTTTGTCGTGCGTCGTGAATCTCGCAGGAGATCACCGACCGACAAGGAGTGACAAAGGGTTCGCCGTCATCACCTTGAGACGCATTGACCACGACATGCGGGCGAAGAATTTCGTCATCACTCTGGCGATTGTTGCCGGTGGCGTGTCGATTCGGAGGTAGTCCGACCAATCCTGTGTGGAAAGCGAAAAGAACGTGTCGAAGAATGCTTGTAGGTCGTGTCCATCAAAACGTTCCAACGAGGCAAGGCCGTATTGGTGCAACGCTCGCGTGCGACGAAGGTTCGAGGGCCACACCGCCTCCCACACGTGTTGCACGCGATCCTCCACGGACAGCCCCGCAGCAATTGCTCGATCAATTGCCGTTGACACGCGGCGAGTTGCCCGTAGCGACGCAGCGACCGAGTAGCCAGTAACGGGATGCACAAAGCCAGCCGCAGCACCGAAGCCCACCACGGTGCGCGAAAAAGATGGCACTCCCCAACCCATGGGGATCTCCACATGTTCGACGCTCTCGCGTGGCACATCGACACCGACGCGCCCGATGAGGCGTTGCTCCAGGGTCTGGGCATCGATTGGCCTCGTCCGATACAGCGATGTCTCTTCGAGCAGCACTGATCCATCGCCAAAATCCACGGTGTACAAGAAGGATGGGTCTCGATGCACAACAGACCAATCCATCAACGTGAAGCACTCACGGTAGGTAGACGGTGCGTTTCGGGTGACAATGCCGAATGCGCTTTGCACTCCCCCTTCGTGATGTCGTTGACGAGCAAGTAACGACGATCGCGATCCACCCGCGTCGATCACCACTCGTGCCGTGATTCGCTCCCCATCCAGACAACGAATAACGAGGCCATCTGCCTCGCGGTCGCGCACCACTTCCTGAACCGTGGAGCGATGCTCTGGGGCGTCCCTTAGATGTGATCGCAAACGTTCGTTGTCGAAGAACCCATAAGGTCGGGACAGTTGATGCCGGCGGGCACCCACTACGTGCACCGTCGGCCATGACACGCGCAATGTGCGCTTCAGATCTTCAGCGTCATCACGGTCATCGAGATCGTCCACCCATGTGCCAAAGGTGCTTCGCCATGGCTCGTTCGCCAGAGGATCGACAATCAGCACCTCAAGCCCGAGTCGGCCACAGTCTTTCGCCAAGGCAGAACCTGCCGGACCGCCACCCACGATGACGACGTCACAGTTCCTCTCGGTCATGCGCTCAGTGGACGTGCGCGTCTTCGATGGCCGCCATCCGCCGGAATTGCTCGATCACGTCCGGGCTCTGGTGATGGGCATCTCGCGATCGATAGACCGTGTCCACATTCACACTGATACGACCGAACTCCTGCAATTCGCCGAACGCGGCACTTCCCAACAATGCCCTGGCAATCTCTTGTGCTGCATCGAAGGCATCCACTCCCGCGCTCTGATGTCCCTCTGCTTCGCGCAACACGAATGAGAGGTAATCACGCACCTGCGCCACGCCCGCCTTGTCAGTGACGGGTCCGTGACCGGGCACCACCGTCTCAACATCCAACGAAGCAATCAGGTCACACGCCGCAATCCAGTTCTCCAGCGGACCTGCCCACACGATGGGGGCGCCACCGATGAACAGAATGTCGCCGGTGTACACCGTCTTGGCGTCTGGCACGTACGCGATCGTGTCACCCTTGGTGTGCGCAGGGCCCACTTCGATCAACTCGACTTGCCTTCCCCCCACATCCAGATCGAGACGACTACTGAATGTGCGCGTGGGCGGAACGAGTTCGATTCCGTCGAAGTGGAAGTCGCCAAAGAAGCGGCGGAAGAGGTCTCCCACTTCCCCAGGCGCTTTGTTCAGAGCCGCCATCATCGCGGGCGGAACCTCGGCCATCTCTTGCGCAGTTGCGGCCGAGGCGATGATTTCTGCATCGCGCACCAACTGATTGCCGTAGCAGTGATCGCCGTTGGCGTGTGTGTTTACCAGTTGAGCGATCGGTGCAAGCTTGGTAATCGACGACATTGAAGCGAGCATCGTTTCGGTCAATCGCAAGTCGAACAGGGTGTCGACGAGGAGTGACGCCCCATCCCCCACTACGAGCCCAGCATTCGAGTATCCCCAGCCGCCATCGGGTTGCAGATACGCATACGTCCCTTCACCCGTCTCATGCAGACCCAGGGTGAAGGGCGTACTCACGGCTTCAACTTTGTCAGACCCTGCTTCAGATTGCGAATGGCCTGATGAATGCGCTGTTCGTTTTCGATCAACGCAAAACGCACGAACCCCTCACCTCCCGGCCCGAAGCCCGAACCCGGAGAGAGCGCAACGTTGCATTCCTTGACGAGCATCGAGCAAAACTCGACCGAATTCATGTCGCGATACGGCTCGGGAATCGGCGCCCACACGAACATCGAACCACGCGATTTCGGAATGTGCCAACCGATTCGCTCCAGCCCATCGATGAGGGTGTTCATTCGGCTCTCGTAGATCGCGGAGATTTCTTTGGGGAAGTCCTGAGCTTCGTTCAACGTGACCGTGGCCGCAATCTGAATCGGCTGGAACGTCCCGTAATCGAGGTAGCTCTTCATCTTGACGAGAGCCTGCACCACCTCGGTATTGCCGACGAGGAACGCGCAACGCCACCCCGCCATCTGGAAACTCTTGGTCATCGAATACAGCTCGACGGCGCACTCCATTGCGCCTTTGGCCTGGAGGATCGACGGGGGCTTGTACCCGTCGAATCCGACATCGGCGTAGGCGAAGTCGTGCACCACCACCATGCCTCGTTCGCGACAAAAATCGACCACGCGCTGCATGAACGCGAGATCAACCGTGACCCCAGTGGGGTTGTGCGGATACGACACCACCAACACGCGCGGGCGCGGCCAACCCACGTTGTATGCCGCAGTCAGATTCTCGAAAAACTCGTCTGCGTACTGCTTGTCGTCGATGATCTGCTGACTGCGCATGGGCACTTCACGCACGTCGGCACCGGCAAACAGCGGACCAAAGATGTGGATCGGATAACTCGGACTGGGCACGATTGCCGCATCCCCGCGATCGAGCAACACCCACATCAGATGACTGAAGCCCTCCTTGGATCCGATCGTGTTGGTGATCTGCGTCTCGGGATCGAGCGTCACTCCCCAGTTGCGTTGATACATGTCGGCAACTGCTTCTCGCAGCTTCGGCAAACCTCGCGACAATGAATAGCGGTGGTTGCGCGAGTTCTGCGCCGCTTCAACCAACTTGTCGACGGCAATTTGAGGAGATGGCAGATCTGGGTTGCCGAATCCCAAGTCGACGACATCTTCACCGTTGTGTCGTGCCTGAATCTTCAGGTTGTTGATGATCGTGAAGACGTACGGCGGAAGATTGGTGATTCGGCGAAATTCCACCCGATCAAGTTAGTCGTGACCGAGCAACGCGGCACCGATGGCCCCGCT
>JAFMFC010000073.1 GCA_017856375.1 Ilumatobacteraceae bacterium
CTCGTCGTTCTTTCGCGCCCTTGCCAAGCACGGTGACGGCCCCACGTTTCACGTCTACGGAATCGACTTCCATCGCGCAGAGCTCACTCACGCGTAACCCACTGCCGTAGAGCATCTCGATCACTGCGACGTCGCGAGCTTCGCGCCAGGGAGGTGAGTCCTCACGCGGCGTCAGCAACGTGTTGAGCTGTTCGTTGGTCAGCACCTTGGGGAGCCGGCCCTGGTCGGATGGCGTCTTCACGCCTGTAGTGGGATCCACTTCGCATCGCTCGGTACGCACCAACCAGCCGAAGTACCGACGCAATGCCGCCATCTTGCGCGCGATCGAACGCTTCGCCGTGCGTGTGGTGGCGAGAAATGCCACATATTGACGGACCGTTTCCTTACGGATGTCGGCTGGCGATTCGATCGACTGACGCGACACCCATTCGGCGAACAGCGAAACGTCGGTGAGATAAGCCTTGATGGTGTTGTCCGAAGCACGTGTAAGTGATCGACCGAATGCGACCAATTCCCACGACTCGAGGTCGTCACCCGTGCGGCGCTTGTTCATCGATCATGTGCTCCGGTGAGCGGAAGGGTGTCCGCGTCGTTTCCACCATATCGCTCACGGGGAAGTTGACCGAGCACCTCCCACCACCCGCCGGTGTTCGCCAGCCAGCCGTGGCTTTCGAGACGTCCAAGGGCAACCGCAGTGGGCACGAGGTCGCTGCCGATTCTCATCATCACTTGATCGAGCGTCAACGCCTCGCGGCCAATCGCCTCGATGATGCGCAGATCGAAATCTGCGGGCAAGGGTCGCGAATCATAAATCTGCGGATGACATCGTCGGTGGTCGAGACCAAGCGCCACCATCACGTCGTCCACGCCCACCACCGGTGCACATCCCTGCTGCAACAAGAGGTTGCTGCCCGCCGAAGATGAGTTACGCGGAGAACCGGGCACCGCCATCACGGTGATGTCGCGCTTCATTGCTTCCGACACTGTGATCATCGAGCCGCCCTTCTCGCGCGATTCGACCACGACAAGTACTTCACTCAGCGCGGCAAGGATTCGATTACGCAAGGGAAAACGAAATGCTTCTGGTGCGGTACCCGGCGGAGATTCGCTGAGCACCACCCCTTCGCGCGCCACCCACTTCCACAATTCGGCGTTGTCGCGCGGATAAATGACATCAAGACCGGACGCCACGACGGCAATCGGTGGCGCGATTCGCTGGCCACGGGAATCGGCGACCATCACCCCGCGATGCGCCCACGCGTCGATGCCCCGGGCGAGTCCGGACACCACCGACACGTCGTTCACCGCGAGATCAAACCCGAGGTGCGATGCCATGTAGCGACCAGAAGCAGTGGCCCCACGTGTACCGATGACACCCACACGACGATGTGCGAGATGCTCGAGACTTCCCTGATGAAACAGCACCGCTGGACGAGCGGGGTCAGCCTGCAGTGCCACTGGGTACGCCTGATGTCCGATGTAAGTGACTCCAATGCGATGGTGTTCGAGCGCGACTTCCATTCGGGCCAGTAGTTCGTCGTCGTTCAAACCCAACGCTTTCCAGGCTTGTGACGGGGTCTGACGCAACAACAGTCCACCGAGCCTGCTCTGGCCAATGGACGGCATTGCCACCATGGCACAGGCCATCACTTGTTCTTCGTCGATCACCATTGGCGAACCGCAGGCTGCAGTTGCACACGCAGCGCAAGCGCTGCAGCCACATGCTCCTCGTCGACCACTTTGGGTGCGTCGTCCAAGTCGGCAATCGTGCGCGCGACCCGGCGAATGCGATGAAACCCGCGCCCAGATAGCGCACCACGCTCCAAATGTGTCCGCAAGAGCTGCGTGGCAGACACGCTGAGCGGCGCGAAGCGATCGAGCAACTCACCCGACAGGGATGAGTTGGTGACACCGTTGCGCTTAAGCGACGTCTCCCGTGCGCGCGCCACCCGCTTGGCTACCTCATTTGACGATTCGGCAGGCGCCGTGTCGAGAAGATCGCCGACGTCTGGTCGAGTGACGGCTACGCGAAGATCGAAACGATCCAAGAGCGGACCAGAGAAACGACGGAAGTAGCGCATCCGCATCCGGTCGTCGCACACGCAAACACCCGGCGTGCCCTCGCCACACGGACACGGATTGGTAGCGGCAACGAGAAGAAAGCGTGCTGGTAACTCCACACTGTGTCGCGCCCGGGCCACACGCACCACACCTTCTTCCAAAGGTTGACGCAGCGCATCCAGCACACTCGGGGCAAACTCACCGAGCTCATCGAGGAACAACACGCCGTTGGTGGCAAGCGAGATCTCTCCCGGGCGCAGGCTCGATGTGCCACCACCCACCATTGCCGTGAGCGAGACCGAGTGATGAGGTGCTCGAAAGGGCGCTTGCGAGACGCCTCCCCCATTCGGCATCGACACGTGTGCAGCGGAGTGGATGATGGTCGATTGCAGCGATTGCTCGGCATCGAGTGGGGGCATGATGCTGGGCATCCTTCGCGCAAGCATCGACTTGCCCGCACCCGGTGGACCGACCAGCAACAAGTGGTGAGCGCCAGCGGCGGCGATCTCGAGAGCCCGACGCGCAGCGAGTTGTCCACGCACATCGGAAAGATCGACGTCGTTTTGTGGAGCCTCCACCGAACCTTCCAAGCGCGGTACTGACCACGACTCGGCATCGCGCAGACTCTCCACTACATGCAATAACGACCTCGCCCCCACGACGCGATCACCGGACACCACGGATACCGACGAATGAGCCGACTCCGCCACCACCACGCGGCGATCGTCGATTGCAGCAACCAATGGCACGAGCCCAGGCACCGAGCGCAATGAGCCGTCGAGGCCCAACTCGGCGAGAAAACCGAAGCGATCGACAGTCTCTTGTGGAATGACTTCCTGCACAACTAAGAGACCGACGGCGATCGCGAGATCGAGCCCGGAACCTCCGCGCTTCACCGTCGAGCGCATCGACAAGTTGATGGTGACGCGACGGTTGGGCCACGGCAACGCACTCGACAAGAGCGCTGCCCGAACTCGATCACGTGATTCACGACACGATTCGTCGGGCTGGCCAACGATGGTGAACCCGGGAAGACCGGCGCCAACATGCACCTCGATGTCGACCGGCTCTCCATGAATGCCGAGCAAACTTGCAGACCTCGCGAGGGCAAATGCCATGTGCGCAATGTGTGGACAACGAACCCTGGTTGACACCGACGAGTGGTCGTCGCCTGAAACAATGGTCGGGTGCGCCGCCTCTCCCTGATGTTGCTTCCTGCGGTGCTCGTGTTTGCAGCATGCGGAAGCACCCCGCGCACTGCAACCAATTTCTGTCGTCAGTTGGCCAACGAGATCGACGGATTAGCGGACCTGCCCGCCACCCCGAACGCCATCAATGACACCGTCGAGCGCTACGAGCGGTTACTCGAAATTGCTCCGCTCGCAGTCGAGGACGACTGGCGTGCGCTCACCGAGTTACTGCGTGCAGCAGGCGAACTCGATGCTTCGAATGAAGAATCGGTGCAAGGCATCGTTGATCAGGCATATGCAAGCGAGCGCGCCGCACAGGATGCAATGAAGTGGGTGATGACGAACTGCGGCGTGGACATCTCCACCGGCAACAGCGTCACGCCTGTTGCCACGACTACCCCGTAAGGAGCGTCAGCGAATTTCGCCGCGGCGCAGGATCACCTTGTCGACCAAGCCATACTCCTTGGCCTGCTCCGGAGTGAACCAGCGATCGCGCTCGGAGTCCTGCTGAATTTGTTCGATCTTCTGCCCTGAGTGATGCGCAGTGAGCTCCGCCATGCGGTGCTTGGTGAACGCCAACTGCTCCGCCTGAATCGCGATGTCCGAGGCCTGGCCACGCAGTCCAGCAAGTGGCTGATGCATCATGATGCGCGCGTTTGGCAAGGTGAATCGCTTGCCTGGAGTTCCCGCTGTGAGGAGGAATTGACCCATTGACGCAGCCAAACCGAGACACACGGTGGCGACGTCACAGGAGATGAACTGCATGGTGTCGTAGATGGCCATCCCCGCAGTGATCGAACCGCCGGGGCTATTGATGTAGAGCCACACGTCGGCCTTCGGGTCTTCGCCTTCCAGGAACAACAACTGGGCACAAATCTGGTTGGCGATGTCGTCGTTGACATCGCTGCCCAGCATCACCACGCGGCTCTTCAACAGACGGAGGAAAATGTTGCTCTGACCGTCCTGAACGCCTTCGAAGGCCATCGGAGAGGGAACGTGCAGTGCGGGGTCACCAGTCATGACCGTCAGGCTACTACTAGCGCTCGTACCGAGCTGAGCCGTGATCAGGATGGTTTCGGCATGAAGTGACGACGAATGCCGCTGAACACCACCACCACGCGTTCATCGTCGGCAATCGTCGGGCGCATAGCCAATAGTCCTGCCAGACCGGCACTCCCCGTTGGACTGACATCGATGTTGGTGGCTCGATGTGCCAAGGAATACGCCTCACGAACGTGTGACTCGTCGACTGCGATTGGCGAGCCGTCACTATCGGTCATCACATTGAGCACACCGATCCAGTCGTATGTCTCGTCGTCGAGAATGCCATCGGCGAGTGACGGCTTTACGTCCTCCCATGCCCACATGCACTCGCCCCAACGTGATCCGGCGTTACGAGTACCGCCCGACTTAAGCGCTTCATCCCACGCCCGTACCACCGGCGCACAACCACTCGTCTGCACGGCGTGAATGCGCGGACGCAACCCGCCAGCGAAGACACCAAGTGCAAGGTCAGTCGCGAATGCTCCCCCGCCAATCTGCACGAACACTCGATCAAGCGGTGGACCACTCACTCGCTCTTGTGCATCGGCAATCTCCCACCCGATCGTGCGTCCGCCATCCAGGCACCAAGCGTTCTCCGTTCCCTGCACACCAAACGGAATCGAACCATTGGCTACCGCTTCGCGAAATCGATGCACCGTGGGATCGCCTGGTGGATCGTCATCACGCCGTGGACAACGCACGATGCGTGCGCCCGCGCCGAGCAGCATCTGCTCGAGTGCGTCGTCGACGCCAGCGGGCACGAACACGTCGATCGGCCATCCCACCGACTTGGCAAGAGTGCTTGCTGCAAACGCTGCATTCCCACAAGATGCGATGGCGAGCGGCGGACGCTGAGTGCCCCACGGCGCCTTTCCCGCGCGCTCGAGTGCCACTAGATGCAATAGCTCGGTGAACAAATGGCGCGCTTTGTGGGATCCGGCGACGTTGTGCGTCTCGTCTTTCACCCACACTCCGCCAGTCTCGGAAAACCCGAGCGCATCGGAGAGTCCGTCATTGCGACCGAATGGCGTGACACGAAATCCCGTGCCAGCCACCAATGCAACTTTTTCGTCCACTTCACAAATCAATGAATCGCGGGACTCGGGTGACATGCCAAGGGATTCGGCAAGCACGTCCCACGCCAGATAGGCGCGAAACGCAACGAACGGATTCGGATCGCCCGTTCCGCGCAGCGGGCGCATCGGCTGTTCGAGCATCAACACATGCCGACGATCGTCGTTGCTCGAGTTGGGGCAACGCCACGACAACGGAGTGGCCAACGACTCGTGTTCGCCACACACCGCACACCGGAACATGGCGGTGACGGTCATGTAACTATTTCTTGGCTTTGGCCACGCGAGCGTTGAACTCGACGATCATCTCGTCCCACACAGGCAGATTGGCGCGCAGGCCCTGCCAGAACGACTGCGAACGACGAGCATCAAACACCTCGAGCGGTGTGCCCTGCTGCTCAACCCACGTGTAGTACCCAAGGTTGAAGATGCGGTTGCGATCACGGTGCGTGCAGTCAATCATCGAATCGGTCTGCACATCCACCAGGTGCTCGGCAAACACTTCTGCCGCCTCCACCTGACCGAACTGGTTCTTGAAACGGCGGGCCATCGTCTTCACGCGCTCGCTCGGGTAGAGATCGGCGCCGTCGGTAGCGATGGTGATCACCGCATCATCCGGTCCGAGGTTGAGCAACTTTGCCGTCTTGATGGCAGCAATCGTGTTGCAGATGGCAGAAAAACCGAAGTGCTGCAGCGTGTCGACCAACTTGGCATCCAAGCCACGACGCTCGACCAAGTACTTGCGACCATCATCGGTGTTGAACAACACGTCGAGTTCATCGGTGCTGCGATCGGAAACCGCGGCCACGATGTCGGTGTTCATCACGTTGTGAATGAGCGGGATGTGCTTGTCGCCGATGCCCTGGATGTTGTGTTCGCCGTAGCCGTTCTCGAGCATCGTCGGACATTCGAGTGCCTCTACCGCCACGATCTTCGCGCCAAAGTTCTCCTTCAGGCGATCACCGGCACCAATAGTTCCGGCCGAACCCGTTGCACTGGTGAACGCAGCAAGACGAAGGCCCTTGTGTGACTTCGCCACGTGTTCGAACACATGGGACAGTGCTCGGCCCGTTACTTCGTAGTGGCCGAGGTAGTTGCCGAACTCACAGAACTGGTTGAAGATGAAGTTCTTCGGATCGCGCTGCATCTCGTTGCACGCGTCGTAGATCTCTTTCACGTTGCTCTCGGTGCCGGGAGTGCGCACGATGTCCGATGGGTCACTCGTCCACTTGTCGAGCCAGTCGAATCGCTCCTGTGACATGCCAGCAGGCAACACCGCCACACCACGCGCACCCATGATGCGACTGATGGCCACACCTCCGCGCGCGTAATTGCCCGTAGATGGCCACACTGCGCGCTGGGTGGAGGGATTGAACTGTCCGGTGATCACGCGAGGCGCAAGGCATGAATACGCAGCGAGCACCTTGTGCGCCGTGATCATCGGGAAACGATCGCCGAAAGCGACGATGATCGGGCTGTCGACGCCGGTGAGCGCCTTCGGCAACACCACATGGTCGGGAACCGAAACGCGATCGCCGTTCATGTCGTTGTACCAATGCACGCGGAAGAGGTTGCGCGAGTCGGGCGAATTCTTGTCGACACCCTTGGTGATGTTCGGATCGATCTTGGAGGGATCTGCGAGCTGGGCGAAAGTCGGCAAAACCACGCCGTTCTCCGCACACTTACGGACGTTCTCGGCGAGCGACTCTTCCGAAACGATGGTGGTGGCCAGACCAAGCTGGCTCGTGAGTGCCGTTGAACTATCGAGCGTTGTTGTCACTCGACCATTCTGTCGGGCTTGCGAGACGCACCACTACCCTGAAGCCGTAAGGCCGACGTAGCCCAA
>JAFMFC010000074.1 GCA_017856375.1 Ilumatobacteraceae bacterium
GAAGGAAACGTCTATCGCCTGGCGCAAGTGTCGGTGGACATCATCGACCAAATGGTCGCTCAAGGTGTGCCGTTCGCTCGCGAGTACGGCGGGTTGCTCGACAACCGAAGCTTCGGTGGCGCACAGGTCAGCCGCACCTTCTACGCCCGCGGTCAGACAGGCCAGCAATTGTTGCTCGGTGCGTATCAACAGTTGGCGCGTCAGATCGGTCTCGGTGGTGTGCGACTGTTCAATCGCAGCGAACTCGTCGATGTAGTGGTGGTCGACGGCCGCTGCGCCGGCATTGTCACGCGCGATTTACTCACTGGTGACATCACATCCCATGCCGCTCATGCGGTGGTGCTTGCAACCGGTGGCTACGGCAACGTCTTCTTCCTCTCCACCAACGCGATGAACTCCAATGTCACGGCGGCGTGGCGCGCACATCGCAGGGGGGCGTTCTTCGCCAACCCGTGTTACACCCAGATTCACCCCACATGCATTCCGCAAAGTGACGAGTTCCAGTCGAAACTCACGCTGATGAGTGAGTCACTGCGCAACGACGGTCGCGTGTGGGTGCCGAAGAACATCGACGAGAAGCGTCCGGTCGATCAAATCCCCGAAGCCGATCGCGACTACTACCTCGAGCGCCTCTACCCGAGCTATGGAAACCTTGCCCCGCGCGACATTTCGTCGCGTGCGGCAAAGCGTTTGGTCGACAAGGGGCACGGTGTCGGGCCTCTGAAGAATGGTGTGTATCTCGACTTCTCCGCGGCGATCAATCGTCTCGGTCGTGATGTGGTGGAGGAGCGTTACGGCAACCTCTTCGAAATGTACGAGCGCATTGCCGGTGAAGATCCGTACAAGACGCCGATGCGCATTTACCCGGCCACCCACTACACGATGGGCGGGTTGTGGGTGGACTACGAACTCGCCACGACGATTCCCGGTCTGTATGCGGCGGGCGAAGCCAACTTCTCCGATCATGGCGCCAACCGCCTCGGCGCTTCGGCCTTGATGCAAGGTCTTGCCGACGGGTACTTCGTGTTGCCGTACACCATCTCCAACGGTCTTGCACCTCTGCTCGGCAAGTCGATCCCGGGTACCGATCACCCCGCGTTCAAGGAAGCCGAGAACGAAGTGAAGGCGCGCTACTCGGGTTACGTGCACAAGAACGGAACACGGTCGCCCGATTGGTTCCACCGCGAACTCGGCAAGATCATTTGGGACTACTGCGGCATGGAGCGCTCGAAGGAAGGTCTCGAGAAGGCGTTGGGTGAGTTGCCTGCGCTGTACGAGGAATTCAAGACCGATCTCCGTGTGACAGGCACGGACGAGGGTGTGAACCAGACATTGGAAAAGGCCGGTCGCGTAGACGACTTTTTCCAGTTGGGAATGCAGATGTGTCAGGACGCATTGACGCGCGAAGAAAGTTGCGGAGCGCACTTGCGCGTGGAGCACCAGACGGAAGAAGGCGAAGCGGAGCGCGACGACGACAAGTTCTGTCACGTGGCGGCGTGGGAGTGGACCGGCGAACCGATGAACCCCACGCGTCACGTTGAGGAGCTCGTGTTCGAGAATGCTCAGTTGGCAACGAGGAGTTACAAGTGAGTCATCTCACCAATCTCACGCTCAAGGTATGGCGACAAAACGGTCCGCAGGACGCTGGTTCTTTCGAAACCCATGTCATCGACCAGATCAGCGACGAGGCTTCGTTCCTCGAGTTGCTCGACGTCTTGAACGAGCGGTTGATTACTGAAGGCAAGGAAGCGGTTGTTTTCGACCACGATTGTCGCGAAGGAATCTGTGGCACGTGTTCGTTGATGATCAATGGCGTCGCGCACGGCCCGAAGCGCGCCACCACCACTTGCCAGTTGCACATGCGCTCGTTCTCGAGCGGCGACACAATCGTCATCGAGCCGTGGCGCGCGACGGCGTTCCCCGTCATCAAGGACTTGATGGTCGATCGTTCTGCGTTCGATCGGATTGTCGAAGCCGGTGGTTACATCACGGCTCCTACAGGTGGTGCCCCGGACGCCAACTTGATCCCCATTCCGAAGCCTGTCGCCGATGCCGCGATGGACTCGGCGCAGTGCATCGGATGTGGTGCATGTGTTGCCGCTTGCCCCAACGGTGCCGCCAACCTGTTCACCGGAGCGAAGATCGCCCATCTCAATTTGTTGCCGCAAGGTCAGGCCGAGCGCTTCAAGCGCACTGAAGCAATGGTTGAGACGATGGATGAATTCTTCGGTTCGTGCACCAATCACGGTGAGTGTTCAGCGGCATGTCCGAAGGAAATCTCGATCGACGTCATCGCCCTGATGAACAAGGACTACCGCTCGTCCAAATTCAAGAATCGTAAGGAGCTCAGCCGCGGCTAGTCCGTGGCGATCGAATGCTGTCCAACCTCGCCTCGTGGGTGCAGGATGTCATCGAGCAAATGGGTTATCTCGGAGTGGCGTTGCTCGTCATTCTGGAGAACCTCTTTCCGCCGATTCCCTCGGAGATCGTCTTGCCGTTTGCGGGGTTCGTCGCCCAGCGCGGTGATGCATCGGTGTGGGGGATGTTGCTCGCCGCAACCATCGGTTCGGTGGTTGGTGCGTGGATCCTGTATGGGGTGTCTGCGCTGATCGGGCCAGAACGACTTCGCCTGTTTATCGTTCGCTACGGCAAGTGGTTCACGGTGAAGGAAGCCGATCTACATCGTGCGGAGAAATGGTTTGATGACCGGGCAACGGTTGCCGTGCTGATCGGCAGGTGCGTTCCGATCATTCGGTCGATCGTCTCGATTCCGGCCGGCTTTCGGAGAATGAAGCTCGTCCCATTCACGATCCTCACTGCGCTCGGCAGTCTTGCGTGGAACCTGGCGCTCATTGGAGCAGGCGCGATCCTCGGGGATCAGTGGGACAGGGTCGAGAACTACGTCGGAGTTTTCCAGTGGTTGGTCGTAGTCGTGATTCTGTGGTTCGTGCTGCGCTTCATCGTGAGCATGGTGAAGAGGCGAAAGGCGAGTTGATTCGTCGCCTAATCTTGGCGACGTGAATGCATTCATGTTGCTGGCCGCAGAGACTGGCCGCGACAGGATCGAATCCTGGTTCCGTACCGAATTTGTCGTCATCGTGATGACGATTTCCGGCGCCTACGTTTTGTCGAGGTTGATCGCATTCGTTGCGGGCACCCAAATCCAGAGTGTTCGCCAACGCAGCTCTGCTCTCACTGATTTGGACTCTGCCACGGTTGGCGCTCATCGCGCTGCCGCCTTCGGCGCGTTGCGCTGGGGGCTCAACTTCACGATCATCGCGGTTGCCACCGCAGTGGTGTTGATCAGACTCAATCTTCCCTCGTCGGCCCTCGTATTCATCGGTTCGGTAGCCGGTGCCGGTCTCGGTTTCGGTGCGCAGCAGATGGTGGGCGACGTGATTGCCGGTGTGTACATCATCTCTGAGCGTCAATTCGGCGTGGGCGACATCGTGCGTGTTGGTCCGCTCGGCATCGTTGGCTGGGTGGAAGGCCGTGTCGAGGAAGTCACGCTGCGCGTGACCAAGGTGCGTACCTTTGACGGTGATTTGGTGAGCGTGGCTAATGGCGTATTACGGCACAACGTCAATATGTCTCGAGACTGGTCGCGCGTGCTCGTCACCGTTCCTGTGCCTCGCTCGCACGACATCGACAAGGCGGTAGCAACGATCAATCAGGTGTGCGCAGAAATGGGTCGCGATCCCAAGTTCACCCCGCTGCTCACCGAAACACCGACAGTCACAGGCCTTGAGGAAATCACGGATGACCATCACCTGGTTCGTATAGCGGGACGTTCCTTGCCAGTTCAGCAATGGAAGGTGGAGCGCGAACTTCGATTGCGGATCGCCTCCGCTCTCAAGTTTTCGGAGAGTGCATCGTGAAGTACTGGCGCAGGCCTCGCAATACCACGCTGATTGCCATCGTCATTTTCTTGATCTCGTTCGGATTCTGGCTGAACCAGCCGCAGCCCGAGCGAAACTATTACTCACCTGATGTCAGTTGGGTAATCGTGACCACGACGGTCGCTCCCGTTACCGAAACGACTTTGCCGCCTGAAACAACGATTCCGCCGGAAACCGTTCCGCCAGAAACGGTGCCAACGGATACCGTGCCGGTCGATGGAGTGGTGGACACCACCGTCGTACCCACCAGCGCGCCTTAAGCAGTATCAACTACGAGGAACACTTCGGCCAACCGACCTTCAGCAAATCCGGCTGCCTTGCCGATCGTCTGGGCCCATTGCATGACACGGTGGTGCATCGCTTCAACGTCTTGATGTTGGCTCTGGTGACACAACAATGCTTCGATCTTCTTGTCGATCACTGCGGTGATGTCGACGAACTGTTTGGGGTTCGGACCGCCCATGATCCACACCTCTGTCGCAGTGTGCGGGGCGAGCCCACGTTCGCTCAGTAATTCCGGGAAAGCGAACTCGTTGCGAGCATCCGGATAAACAGCACACAATGTTGCTTCACCCACTGCGAGGTGGTCGGGGTGACTCGCGTAGATCCGGTCGTATCGACGGTCGGGGGACTGGGTGAGTACTCGATCAGGCTTCACTTTTCGAATGATCGCGCTGATCTCGCGCCGAAGATCGAGGTTGGCCACAACCTGTCCGTCTGGGAAGCCGAGGAAATGTAGTTCGGTCACGCCGAGCACCTTGGCGGCAGCAGTTTGTTCCTGGCGACGAATTGCAGCCATCTGATCTCGAGTGATGGTGTTGTCGAATCCTCCGGCCTGACCATCGGTAACCAAGCAGTAGATGACTTCGTGTCCTTCGTCGACCCAGGTGCGGATGGTGCCCGCGGCGCCGAAGTCGGCATCATCGGGGTGGGCGGTAACGACCAGAATCCTCACGAGTCGTCACGCTACAGGACTTGGAGAATCGATACCCCTAGGGGTATCATGAGGACATGTCAACACTCACCCTCACCCAAGACAATTTCGAGTCGACCGTCATGCAAGACGGCATCACCTTCGTGGATTTCTGGGCGAGCTGGTGCGGACCGTGCCGTATGTTCGGTCCGATCTTCGAGAAGGCGGCAGAAAACAATATTGACATTCGCTTCGGCAAGGTTGATACCGAAGCTGAGCAGAAGTTGGCCGGTTCACTTGGCATTCAGTCGATCCCGACGATCATGGCGTTTCGCGATGGCGTTCTGTTGTTCTCGCAACCAGGCGCGCTTCCCGAGTCGTCCTTCGATCAATTGATCAAGGCGATACGTGAAGTGGACATGGATGACGTTCGTCGCCAGATTGCCGAGCAGGAACAACAGAACTCTCAGTAGTTCCGCAATAGCGTTCGGGGGGTGAGCCTCCGCAACGATCCGTCGCTGTGGAAGATTCCCACACTCGACATCGACGCCAACAAATACACCCGTGGGCACGTGGTGGTGTATGGCGGCTATCCAATGACGGGTGCGGCCCGTCTTGCCGCTCGCACTGCTGCTCGCTCAGGTGCCGGAATGGTAACCATCGGCACACGATCATCGGCTCTCGATTCGTATCTGGCCTCGGTCGAGAGCATCCTCGTCAAACCTGCCGACAATTCGCAGCAGTGGGGCGAATTGCTTGTGAAGGCAAATTCTGCAGTCGTCGGCCCAGGTGCCGGGGTTGGTGAATTGACGAGGGACATCGTGCTCGAGAGCCTGCGACGAGGTGTGCCGACTGTTCTTGACGCGGATGCGCTGACGAGTTTTGTCGGAGCAGTCGGTGAATTGGCCAAGGTGGCACGTGATCGAACAGTGATGACACCTCACGAGGGTGAGTTTTCTCGGCTCTTTGACATTGAGGGGGATCGAGAAACGCGAGCGTGCGCTGCGGCGAAGCTCATCGATGGCGTGATCGTGCTGAAGGGAAGTCAAACGGTGATTGCCTCACCCGATGATCGGCTGGTGATCAACGACAACGCGCCGCCCACCTTGGCGACGGCTGGTTCGGGAGACGTTCTTGCCGGATTGATTGCGAGTTTGTTGGCTCGAGGAATGACCACGTTCGATGCGGCGTGTGCCGGCGTGTGGGTGCATGGGGAGGCCGCGAAGCAGGCGGCTCCCGGGCTGATTGCCGATGACTTGCCAGGTCTCATCGCGCTTGTTCTTGCCGATATCGCCGACTGATCAATACCGTCTAGTGCTCATGCGCGTTGGTGTGGTGGGCACGGGAATGATGGGGTGCGAGCACCTGCGCAACCTGCTTGCACTCAATGACGTTGAGATCTCCGCGATCTCCGATCCGAACGATGAGTCACTCGGTTGGGCGCGCACGACACTTGAAGGCTCCTCACATCGGCCGCGTGAATTCTCCGATCACCGGGATCTCGTCGAATCGGGTCTCGTCGATGCCGTCATCGTCGCCAGCCCGAATTTCACGCACAAGGCAGTGCTCGATGATTTGCTGCGCACCGATCTGCACGTGCTCGTCGAGAAGCCGCTGTGCACGACCGTCGAAGACTGTGAGCAGGTGGTTGCACTCGCCGCACAACGCAGTGCAGTTACCTGGGTGGGTCTCGAATACCGGTACATGCCGTCGATCGCCAAGATGCACTCGCTCGTGAGGGAGGGTCGGATCGGAGACGTACGGATGATGGCAATCCGCGAGCACCGCTTCCCCTTCCTGCAGAAGGTCGACAATTGGAATCGCTTCAATCGATTCACGGGTGGAACGCTCGTAGAAAAGTGTTGTCACTTCTTCGATCTGATGAATCTTGTAGTCGCCGCAAGACCTTCTCGCGTGTTTGCCAGTGGCGGTCAGGATGTCAATCACCTCGATGAGCGTTATGGAGGTGAACGACCGGACATTATCGACAATGCATATGTCATCATCGACTACGAAAATGGCGCACGAGCAATGCTCGATTTGTGCATGTTCGCCGAAGTGGGGTCGAACGAGCAAGAGATCACCGTGGTGGGTGATCGCGGCAAGATCGAGGCGTACGTTCCTGGTGATGGGGTGGTGATACTCGGTGATCGAGTCACTTCACAGGTCGAGCAAGTTTCTTGTTCACCGACAGAGGCACCGGGTCATGTTGGTTTTCACCACGGAGCAAGTTTCATCGAGGTGCGCAACTTTCTCGAGGCTGCTCGTGGCGAGCGTCCAGTCGGGGTCGATGTCACCCAAGGGATGTGGTCGGTGGCCGTTGGTGTGGCTGCACACCGTTCGATCGATCTCGGTCGTCC
>JAFMFC010000075.1 GCA_017856375.1 Ilumatobacteraceae bacterium
CAACGTCGGCAGCGTCGAGCAGGTGTTGGCCAAGGCCAAGGCCCTGCAAGAGTCGGCATCCTGAGGCCGCGAGCAGACTGACGAACCATGGCAACGGGCGCGACGATGAAAGTTGAGGTGGTCTCACCGGAGCGCGTGCTGTTCTCGGGCGTCGCCACCCAAGTCATCACGCGCACCGAGAGCGGGGGAGAAATTGCATTCCTGCCCGGCCACACGTCGTTCCTCGGTGTGCTGACCGAGAACCACACCCGCATCTACCTGGAGGGCGGCAAGGTGCAGAATCTCGCCGTTCACGGCGGGTATGTCGAGGCATCGGGCGGACACGTGACGATTCTCTCCGACAACGCCGAGTTGGCCGAAGACATCGACGTCACCCGTGCCCGCGCCGCCAAAGAACGCGCCGAAACCGCGATGCGCGGCGAGCACGACGCGGCAGTCGAAGCCGACTTGCGTCGCGCCCACGCGCGCCTGTCGGCGACCGGCGGGCTCGGCAACTCCTGATTCGCGTGGCTGAGCCGCGTCGGTGTCGCAAACGATGACCAAGGCGCCGTTCTCGCACGCGCTGGTGACCGGTGCCTCGAGCGGCATCGGTGAATCGATCGCCCACAAACTCGGCAAAGCCGGCGTCGGCATGGTGTTGGTCGCGCGGCGCAAAGACCGCCTCGATGCGATCGCGGCGAAGTACCCCAACGTGGAGGTCTTGGCCGCGGATCTCACGACAGACGCCGGGCTCGGCGCGGTGCTCGAGCGCCTCCGCGACGTCACCCGACCACAGATCGACCTCGTCGTGAACAACGCCGGGTTCGGCACGAGCGGCCAGTTCGTTTCAGCCGACGCCGAGCGCCTCAGCCGGGAGATTTCGCTGAACATCAACGCGCTCACGCGCATCTCGCACGAAGCCGTGCGCCAGATGCTGCCGCGCGGTCGCGGGTATCTGTTGAACGTCTCGAGCATCGCCTCGTTCCAGCCCGGGCCCGATCTCGCGGTGTACTCGGCGACCAAGGCGTTCGTCACCAGCCTCACCGAGGCGCTGCACGAAGAGTTGCGCGGCTCGGGCATTCGTGTCACCGCATTGTGCCCGGGGCTCACTCACACCGAGTTCCAGAGCATCTCCAACACGACGGGGCTCGAGTCGAAGTTTCCTGAATTCGCGTGGATGTCGGCCGACGACGTCGCCCGCGACGGTTTGCGCGCGGTCGCCGACGGAAAAGCGATCTGCGTGCCTGGAGTGGTGAACAAGTCGCTCGTCTCGACTTCGAAGCTCACACCGCGTGCCCTGACGCGACGAATTGCCGGCCTCGTCACGCGCTTTCGCTGACCACGCGGGGCGCCTTCGGAATCGACGGACGACGGTGAGCGGTCGTTGCAGCGTTAACGGACTACTCCGTGACGGTGATCTCGATCGGAGTCGCCTTGACGAAGCCGTTGAAATCGAGGCGGTCCAGGAGCAGCGAGTACTGACCCGGTCGTAGCGACGCTGGAATCGACAGCGAGATTGGAACTTCCCGATAGAAAGTCGTTCGCACGACATTGATTCGCGGCGGGTTTGTGTTGATGAGGACATCGCCACACTCCGTTGCGATGTTGCCGACCACCACCAGCTGTGTGAAGCCGCCACCAGAGACACTGGTGCCGGCGAGCGACACTGAAATGTTGGGCGCCCAGCCTGGCGTGGGCGGTACGGTGACGCCAACACCGACGAGAGACTTGCAGGCAGCAACGAGTTCTGGCAGTTCGGTGATTCCACCGCGCTCGAACGGGTTGATGAAGACACCAGACACACGCACGCTGACGTTGATGGTGTCGCCACGCTGTACTCGTTGACGGTCGACGGTCACGTCGGCTCGAGTGTCGTTGCCGGTGATGTACTGACTCGGCAGGACGAACGAGACCCCGCCGGGCGGCAGCAGTGTGGTGACCGTCGTCGACTTGGTGCGCGGGGGTTTCGTAGTGCTGACCGTGGGCTGAGTTGTAGTCGTTTCGAGGCCGGGCGACGGTGGAAGAGCGGTGGCGACTTCTGTCGAGACGCTCGCCACCGTGGTCGCCGAGGCGAGAACTTCGGCGGGCTCCGTCGATGTCGTCACAACCACCGTCGTCTCGGCGACTTCCGCCGTCGAGTTCTCGGCGGTTGATTTGTCACCTCCTCGTATCGTCAGCCCGCCGAGAATCAGCGACGCGGTCACGGCCGCGGCAACGATGCTCGACAGCCAGGCACCACGAGTTCCGCGAATGACCTCGGCCACCAATGAACTCGCTGGGGTCGGCAGGCCGTAGTGCAGTTCGGCCGTGTGCACGCCTTTGGCTCGTCGCATCGGCCCGAGCGCGATGACTTCAGGGCGACCACGACGGCGCACGGTTACCCATGGACGAATGAAGGCCGCCCACCATGGCAATCGCATCGTGATCCGCACGACACCTCGTGACGCATCATCAACTATGGCGACGTCTCGTGCCCGCGCATTCACGCTTCCGAGCACGGGGAACACCGCCGTCTCGGCCGTCTCCACGATCGAGCGAGGCGACACAGGGATGACGGTTCCCGAGGTTGCCGTGTCATCTGAGCGCGACACGCGCGCGGCAACGATGTCGCCGAACAGATCACGAATCTGATCGAGCGCGGCACCGAAGCCGGCGTTGGTCGGGTCGAGGTCGAACACGAAGCCGGCAAGCGCACCAGATTCGCTGTAGGCAACGGAGAGCAGATCGCCATACGCATCCAGGACGGCCCATTGGTCGATCGGCAAGATGACGCCTTCCCATCGTTGCCCGGCGGCGTCGAAAATCAGCCGAAGTTCAGCCACGTCGCACTCCGATTGCCGAGAGGGCAGCCTGCAGAAGTTCCATCACGCAACGCCGGCAACGGGAACGTCGTTGTCGGCGTGCCGCCGCCGATCTGCTCATGCCAATCTCATAACGGTCGACGACGGAGTAGATGACATCGTCCAACCACGACTGCCCGACCGCTGCGTCGCTGCCCTCCAGCAAGGCCAGATGAAGCACCTCGGTGGCGGCCGCATAGGTGACCTTGTCGTTGCAGGCCTTGCAGGTAAAGCCTGACGCGGTTACGCGATGCAATGCCGAAAAGAGTTCCTCTATGAAGACCTGTGAGGTTGCGGTCTGGTCGGTGCCGGGCTGCGTGGTCGTTATGCGAGCGACACTGATGAGGGCCCTGGACTCCTGACGTTTGCGGCGCGCAAGGTCGATCGCGGTGTTGGCCATGGCCCGGTAGGCGTAACGTGTGGCTTGGTCATCGTTCCCGACGTCGGGGAGTGGCCCAGATCGTCGGGCGAACGACCGAGTGATCTTCTCCAGCGTTATGGAGACGAGATCGTCTGCCTCCTCGCTGAGACCGTACTTCCGTGAAAGTCGAACTGCGGCTTCGTGTCCGAGGCTCGATTGCGCCCACCGAAACATCGCCGAACGCTGGGATTCAAGGGTCCAAGTGGTCATTGGGCCTTACGTGTGAAAGGCTAGGTGATGCGCAGTGCCGTGTCACAGTGCAGTCGACGGGGCGTTATGGGCATTGTGAGAAGGCATATCCGAAGAGTGGCGCTGGTGGGCGTCATGTTGCTCGGAGTTTCCGCACCGGTCGGAGCTCGCGACCAGCCAGAAATCGTCGGCACGAAGTGTGCTCGAGTCGGTGTCATGCGCACCGTGAAGGGCGTTCGGTACACCTGTGCCAGCTCTGGTCGAAATCTCGTTTGGCGTGTCAGCTCGTCGCGGTCAAGCCGCGCAGCAACCGCCGTGACGACCACATCGACGAGTACGACGGTTGTCCGGCGCCCGACGGCCGCAGAAGTCGTCGCCGCGAAAATCACCACGTATGTGGAACCAATGCGAACACGAAATCAGCGGATTCCGACGATCGAATACAGATTTGGTCCCAGCGTGGGCGAAGCCGATCGGTTGCTTACTCGACAGTTGGCCGAGGCATTCTTCAAGTTCGGATCGTTTCCACAACTTGCCAGCTATCGGAACGCAATCTCGGTTTCGCTCAGTAACGCCGAGGTGATTGAGACCACCGCACCGTGGATGAATGTCTCTGGCTGGGGAAAGATTGCGGGTGGGTACACGGGGACCGGCACGTACTCATTGGTGGTTCAGAACTTCACCGCACATCGATGCGGGTCGGGCGTGGATTCTGCAGCTGCGTGTGCTGAACGGGGTAACGGCGGAGACCTGGGCCGGTATCAGATGCGAGTGAACGTGATGCACGAGTTTTCACACGGAGGCAAGGTCGCCCTCATGGGATACGACCCGACTCAGATCAATCGGAACTTGGAGCGGATGCCGATGTGGCTTGCTTCAGGGATCAGCAACGTGCAAGGAGCGATGCTGCTCGCCGTCCTCGATGGTGGCGCATACTTCAATCCCTCGATTTCTGTGACCCAGGCCGACCGTTGCCGTAATGCACCGATTTCTTTGGCGAGCACCTCGGATACGGGTGGCGGCTGGGGTTGCAGGGGGCAGGGGACTGGCGACTTCGCCAACGAAATCCTCGTTGCGCGCTTCGGATTGGACAAGGTGCTGGAGTTCGTCGCTGGATCGCGGTCGCATCCCACGAAAGACACCTGGTCCGATTGGTCAAGTGCGTGGGCGGGCCTCTTCCAGAGCCTCTTTCTGCAAAGTCCCAGCTCATTTGAGCGGGACGTCGAAACCTATCGACTCGCGGTGATCAACGGCACTGACTTGCCCATCGATTTTCTCGACGCGAAGGTACGCCCGTGAGAGCGGCGCGGCTACTAGTTGCCGCTCTCTTGCTCGGAACCGGCCTTTCGGCATTCGCACAAGCGGGAGACTCTGCAGCATCATCGAGCCCGCAGATAGTTGGCACTAAGTGCATGAGAGCCGGAGCGACTCGGACCGCGAAGGGAGTTCGTTATTCGTGTGCAAGATCAGGAAAAGCATTGCGTTGGACTCGCAGCGCCGGCGCAGCTGTGACCGCAACGACTGTTGCGTCGACCGGCACGGTTTCAACAACGACCACCGTTTCAACATTGCCGTGTCGCAACCCGGCCCAGATAACGGCTCGACTGCCAAATGAACTCCAGAAGCGAGAATGGGAAGCCGTAGTAGCGAAACTGCAGCCGCTGCTTGCTACGGCAGATTCGTCGGGCCGCACTACTGCGCTCATCGACACATTCGACGACACGCAGACCGGAATCCTCAACTACGGACGGTATTACCCGATGTCGTATCCCGCGGTCATTGCGGAGACACAAGGCGGAAGATGTTCGTACCTCGGGCTCGTCTTTGGCCTTTTGGTGCGATTCACGGGTTCAGACACCTCAGACGCAGCCGCGAAGACAGGAATTCAGGCGGCCGTGAAGTTGCTTCTGAAGGAGTCTCTCGAGAAGTACACAAAAGTCGATGGCTACGACGTGGACGTCATCCTCGTGGAACCCATGCTGGATCACTGTCCTGGTCGGGCCATTACGGGTCTTCGCACGCAGTGTCCGTGGAACGACGCCGGATATTTGTATTTCCGAACCAGGGCACTCACGGCTGCGAAGGTTGATTCGACTCCGACCAGCGAAATCTTCACATTGTCGGAAAAGGGGGCGACGTTTCCTCCGCGCCCCTTTGACCAAATCGTGGGCATCGGTCCATCGACACAGTCGATAGTTGCAGGCTCAACTCGCAATCTTGTCCCGTCTGCAAACAAGACTCACCAAGCGAGTACGTACGTTGAATTTGCAACTGGTCAACTCGAGCTTGGTCAGTCAATCTCCGTCGACTCATTGTTGCCTGTCAAATCAATCACTGTTGGCACGGTTGGTCACGTGAGCATCGTGGATGGGAGGCCGGCATCCGGAGTTGGTGCTGGAGTTTCCGCAAACATTCAGACCCGCATCTACAAGTACAACGGGGCTGGAGACATACCGCCCGCCACTCGTCGAAGTGATTTCTCGCTTCAGGTGGACGCAACGCAGGCGGTGCTCTTCCCGCATTACTCGTCCGTCACGTTCAATCTTCCCAGCGGAACCGCTCTCGACCCCGGTAAGTACCTCATCACGTTCACAGTTTCGGGATGGAACCCGACTGGCTCGTACATCCGCTTGGAGAGCTTTGCTCAAGGCGACGCCGGACAAACCGACGTCTATCCACAGGGCAGGGCGTATCGGGCGTGCACGCTGCGCGAACGGATCGGATATCGACTGACCGACAATCCTCGAGTGGCGTCCATCGGCGAAGAAACGGTTGGAACGAATTGCAACGTCTTTTATGCCGAGGTTTCCAAGGGCGAGAATCCTGCCCGCGGGATGCAACACACATGGGTGTGGTCAGATATGGCGATGACGCTCAATGCCCCGTGAGCCGGGACGCGAGAGTTAGAGCGTGATGTAAATCGAGCCGTTGCGCTCCGTGGCCTTGTACTGCGTGAGCGCGCGACTGGCCGGGCCCTCGATGACTGCGCCGGTCGTGAGGTTGAACAGCGACCCGTGCGAGATGCAGTACAGCTGATTCGACGTATTGACTGTGACCAGCGTGCCTTGGTGCGTGCACGCGCGGTTGAACGCGACCACACCACTTGGTGTACGAGTGACGACGACAGCAAAGTTGCGTCCCCCCGAGGTGACGACGACGTTCTGACTCTTGCCCAGGGCAAGTGCCGAGGACTCGAGCACCTTCACGTCGTTGGTCGACGGCTCCGTGGGCTTCTTTGCCGGCTCGGGCTTGGCACGCTTCCACTGACGTACACCGCCTTCTTCGACGCATTCGAACGTCTTGCCGGCCGCCGTCTTACGTCGTCCAACCTTTCGGCAGGTGTCACCCGCGCGAATCTGCGGGCCGGCGGCCGCATCGAGCGACGACGCAGGGCTGGCGAGAAACGCGACGAAACCGCCAGCGAGCATCCCAACGATCGACCGACGCGTGTGACGTGCCATGAACGAGCAGGCTAGGCGAATAACCTGAGCCCGGTGAAGCGACTCGCCGCGATGTTCGTCGTCACCTGCGTGATCGCCGGCACGTCCCCGAGTGTCGGGGCAGTGACTCCTGCTCGTGTCCTGGTACTTGGCGACTCGGTCTTCCACTCGTTCCATCACATTGAGAGCGCGCGGCGTCTCATGAATGCCCAGCAGTCGACCCTGTTCGCCACCCAG
>JAFMFC010000076.1 GCA_017856375.1 Ilumatobacteraceae bacterium
TGGTGGTCGTGGTGGCCGTGACCGTGACAATCGTCGCGAAGATCGCGGTGGACGAGACGGTGGCGTCGACAATGCCGTGCCCGTGAGTTTCGAAGACGAGTTCGACAGCGAATTCGGCTCGGGTAACTGACCAATCGGTACGGAGTAGCGTCGCGACCATGATCAAGGTCGGAGTTGTTGGCGCAGCAGGTCGGATGGGCGCGACGGTATGCAATGCCGTCGTGGCCGATCCGGATCTCGAACTTGTCGCTGTAGTCGATCCAGCTCGTCCCGGCGCCGAGGTTCACGGTCTCAAGATCGCAGGTGAGTTGAAGGCTCTCGCCGATGCAGGGGCCGAAGTGGTGGTGGACTTCACCGTCGCTGACGCCGCTCGGGTCACTTTGCCATGGTTGGCGATGCACAACATCCACGCGGTGGTGGGAACCACGGGTTTCACAGATGCCGACATCGACTCGTTTCGCCAGGTCTTTGGCTCGAGCAATTGCTTGATCGCCGCGAATTTCGCGATCGGTGCGGTATTGATGATGCGATTTGCAGAGATTGCGGCGCCGTTCTTCGACACTGCCGAGATCGTGGAGATTCACCACGACGGCAAAGCCGATTCACCCTCGGGAACTGCCATCGCCACTGCGCAACGAATGGCTGCCACCAACCCCACCTGGGCGAGCGATCCCACTACCCATGAGGCGATCAAAGGTGCGCGTGGGGCGAAAGGGCCGGGCAATATTCCGATCCATGCCATTCGCATGCGTGGCGCGGTTGCCAATCAAGAAGTGGTGCTTGGCACCCAAGGGCAGACCCTCACCATTCGCCATGACACGGTCGACCGCGTGAGCTTCATGCCCGGAGTGGTGCTTGCATGCAAGAAGATCGCCGGGCGCAAGGGAGTGACCCTTGGCCTCGACGATCTCCTGGGAATCTGAATTCTTGGTTGTTTAGCTGATTCTTCTCAGCTGAGCGCCTTGACAGCCGCGTCGTAGTTCGGCTCCTTGGCGATCTCGCTCACCATCTCAGTGTGCAGCACCTTGCCCTTTTCGTCTGCCACGACGATGGCGCGCGCAAGCACGCCCTTCAGCACGCTGTCGCGAAGTGTGACTCCGAAGGTCTTGCCGAAGTCGGAGCGAAACGTGGATGCCGTCTTCACGTTGTTCAGGCCCTCTGAGCCGCAGAATCGCTTCTGGGCGAACGGAAGATCGGCGGATACACACCACACCTCGGTGTTCTTCAGGTTGCCCATCAATGAATTGAATGTTCGCGTGCTCGTGGCACATGTGTTCGTATCGATCGAGGGGAAAATGTTGAAGATGACGCGCTTGCCGGCGAAATCCTTGTTGGAAACGTCCTGTAAATCGCCAGTTGTGAGGGTGAATGTCGGCAGCTTTGCACCAACCTTGGGTAGAGAGCCAACTGTGTGCACGGGGTTGCCGCCGAGTGTGACTTGAGTTCCTGACTTCGACACGGACTTCTTGCCGGCGCTCTTGGACGGCTTCGATGCCGACTTCTTGGCTGGCTTGCGGGGCGCCTTCTTGGCGCTCTTCTTGCCAGATTTCTTCGTTTGCTTTTTCGCTCGCTTTTTGGCGGCCATGATCGTTCCTCCTGGTAGGTGTAGTTGAAATTACTCGGGGCGTGGTCGGCCACGCCTAGCCGACTGCAAGAAACTGATGCCGAACAAGGCGATCACCACCCACCATTGGTAGCGCTCGATCGCCTCGAGGAATGAGCGGATTTGGTCCTCAAAGATCTTTCCTCCCACCCACAACACGATGAGTTTGATCACGATGCCTATTGAGATGAGGACGACGAAGGGCGTCGGCCGCATTCGGCGATGTCCGACGAGAAGGCAGACGATATTGCTGCCCGGCATCGCCACGAGCGCGAGCCACCCAAAGCGATCTACGGCGCGCTCGGTCCACTTGTAGATCGCCGGCAATTCGCCCATGTTGCCCTCGACCCAGGAGAGTGCCCGTGCGCCGTACCAACGTCCCACGAGATAGAGCGCAATGCCGGCAATGAGTACACGCACGAACCCGATCAACGAATAGGCGAGCGGATCGATGAAGGGAACGGAGCCGAAAAGATTGCGATTTCGTGAACTCAGTGAAATGACAAGCGTGGGGTTTTCATCCACCAATGCAGGACCGATGTTGCTGCCAATAGTTCCGATGACGAACAGCATCGTGGTGAACCCGAGCACGACCTTGCGCATTCGGAGCACGGTAGCCGACTTGTGTAGGTTCTCATTAGGCGCTCGTCTCGTTACGAACGCGGGACTGTGGGGGTGTCAATGAAGGGGTTGATGCAGCAGACGCCGCTCACGCTGGCGCACCTGTTCGAACGAGCCGAGAAGTATCACGGCAATAAGACCATCGTGACGGCAACGGCAACCGGTCGTGATCGCACCAATTACACCGAGTGGTCGGCGCGCACGCGCCAACTGGGTGGTGTGCTCGACAAATTGAAGATCTCGAAGCACGGCAGGGTGGCCACATTCGCATGGAACACCGCACGACATCTCGAGTTGTATTTTGCGCCACCATGCACAGGTCGCGTTTCGCACACGTTGAACATCCGCTTGTTTCCCGAGCAACTCACCTACATCGTCAATCACGCCGAGGACGAAGTGATCTTCGTCGACCGGTCTCTCTTCGGACTTCTGGCCCCGCTTCTGCCCACCTTCACCACGGTGAAGCACTTGGTAGTGATGGACGACGGCAAAGGAGAAGTGCCCGATTCGGTGAAGGGCATGGAACTGCACGACTACGAAAAGCTGTTAAAGGGAACTCCTGGAGTGGAGTTTGAAATCAGCGACGAAAATCAGGCAGCGAGCATGTGTTACACGAGCGGAACTACTGGAAATCCGAAGGGTGTCGTGTACAGCCATCGATCGACGTTCTTGCACACGATGGGCGCGATGACGGTGGACTCACTTGGTGCGCGTGAGTCGGACGTAATCCTGCCGGTGGTGCCGATGTTTCACGCCAATGCGTGGGGCCTTGCGCACGCGGCAGTGGCGAGTGGCGCCAGTCTTGTGATGCCGGGTCCAGATCTGTCCGGCAAGGCAATTGCTGATTTGATCGTCGAGGAGAAAGTGACGGTCGCCGCCGGCGTACCGACCATTTGGATGGCGGTTTTGCCCGAGTTGAAGGGGCGCGACACGAGTGCATTGCGTGCAATTCCCTGTGGTGGATCGGCAGTGCCAAAAGCTCTATCCGAGGCATATCGCGAGGCAGTTGGCCTGCCCATCCTGCAGGCGTGGGGCATGACAGAGACGAGCCCGATCGCCGCCGTGTGCTCATTGAGCATCGAAGATCAGCAACTGTCCGTCGAAGAGCAAGCAGACCTGCGCACCACTGTGGGCCAAATCTCGTTCGGAGTTGATGCTCGTGTCGTCGAGCCCGGCACCGCCAACCCGACGCCGTGGGACGGCGAGACATCGGGCGAGCTGCAGTGCAGGGGCAACTGGATTGCTGCGACGTACTACAACGACGCTCGTGCCAACGAGAGTTTCACCAGTGATGGGTGGTTGCGCACGGGTGACGTCGCCACGGTCGATCCAAAGGGACGGATTCGTCTAGTTGATCGCACAAAGGACCTGATCAAGTCCGGCGGAGAGTGGATTTCTTCTGTAGAAGTCGAGAACGAGCTGATGTCGCATCCAAAAATCAAGGAGGCCGCAGTGATCGGCGTGCCCCACCCCAAGTGGTCCGAGCGACCGCTCGCGTGCGTGGTGATGAAGGACGGCGAAACGATGACGAAGGAAGACGTCCTCGACCACGTTCGCCCGCGACTGGCCAAGTGGCAGGTGCCCGACGATGTGGTGTTCATCTCCGAAGTGCCCAAGACGAGCGTTGGGAAGTTCTCGAAGAAGACCCTTCGCGACCAATTCTCGAACCACATTCTTCCGAGCTGACGGTCAGTCTCTGCGCTGGCCCTTCAGCACTCGCGAAAGGAATTGCTGCGTGCGCTCGTTGGCGGGTTCGGTGAAAATCTGGTGGGGCGGTCCCATCTCGGCGATCAGTCCCGAATCGAGATAGCAAACCCGATCGCTGATTTCTTCGGCGAAGGACATCTCGTGGGTTGCGAAGAGCATGGTGATGCCGCTTCCTTTCAATTCGCGTACCACGTCGAGCACTTCTCCAACGAGCTCCGGGTCGAGCGCACTAGTGATCTCGTCCAGGAGCAGCACTTCAGGATTCAGTGCCATCGCTCGGGCAATTGCCACGCGTTGTTGTTGGCCACCCGACAATTGGTCGGGGTAGCGGTCGATCTTGTCGAGAAGGCCGAAACGCTCAAGCAACGTGCGGGCGCGATCCATCGCCTCAACCGAATCGATGCCGAGCACTTCGGTGAGAGCAAGAGTCACATTGCGCGCGACGCTCATATGAGGGAACAGGTTGTAGCTCTGGAACACCATGCCCACTCTCCGGCGGACAGGGTTTGGGTCGACTCCCACCTTCGTGATCACGTCGCCATCCAGAGCGATCGAACCTGCATCGATCGTCTCGAGGAGATTCACACAGCGCAAGAGCGTGGACTTTCCCGAGCCGCTCGCCCCGATGAAGGTGACCACCTCGCCAGCTGCGATGTCGATCGAGATCTCCCGTAGTACGTGGTTGTCGCCGAACGACTTGGA
The DNA here is from genome assembly GCA_017856375.1 of Ilumatobacteraceae bacterium. Classification (GTDB taxonomy): domain Bacteria; phylum Actinomycetota; class Acidimicrobiia; order Acidimicrobiales; family Ilumatobacteraceae; genus UBA3006. Next base: position 4,634 of record JAFMFC010000076.1, read on the forward strand.
GACCGCATCGAAACGAAGCTTCATCGCACCCTCGATCCGCCGGTTCGTTCACGCTCGCGTGAGAGGAGGTAGTCGGTGAAACGAGTGAGGGGAATCGTGATCGACAAGAAGATCAGCGCAGCGCCTACGAACGGTGTGAAGTTGGCAAACTTTGCTTTGTCAATCCCGGCTTGACGGAGGATCTCAATTGGGCCGATCAAGCTCACGAGAGCCACGTCTTTCTGCAAGCTCACCATGTCGTTCATCAGCGGCGGAAGCACCTTGCGTATTGCTTGCGGAATGATCACGTGACGCATGGTCTGTGCACTGGAGAGGCCGAGTGAGCGTGCGGCTGCTCGTTGGGACTCGTGAACGCCTTCGATACCCGCACGAAAAACCTCGGCAACGTAGGCGCTGTACGTGAGGCCGAGGGCCACCGAGCCCCACAGCAAAGGAGAGTTCCATGGACGTTCGAGCCCGATGCCGGGCACCCCGAAGCCAATCAGATAGATCCACAGAATCACGGGCACACCGCGCATGATGTCGGTGTAGGCGATGGCAAAAATGCGCACAGGAAATAGTGACGGCGCACGAGTGTTACGGGCGATGGCAATCAACATCGCGGTGATCAGAATGAACGGAGTCGTCCAGACAAAGATCATCACGTCGAGAACGAAGGCGTCGAGCAGCCGAGGGAATGAATCAGCGAGCAACTCGCCGTCGAAGAACGAAGCTTTCACTCGATCCCAGCGCGGCATGCGCGGGACGAGCAGAACGACGGCAGCGACGACGACGGCAGTGCTCAGCGCAGCAATCAGATTGCTACGCCGGCGCTGCCGTCGTTCGTACGCCTGACGTTCCGTCGTGGTGTGCGTCGGAATTCCTTAGTCGACGCTGATGACTGGCGCGCTCGTCTTGTCGGCGAGCCACGTCTGCTCGATCGCAGCCAAGTCACCGGAGTCCTTGAGCGACGCCAGTGCTTCGTTCACGCAATCGGCGAGCGGGTTGTCGAGGTCGAACACCATGCCGAACTGGTCGGCGGCGATGCCCTCACCGGCGGGGAACTGACCGAGCACCGCGGCGCCTTCGATTTCCACTGCGGCGATGTAGAAGGCGGTCGGCAAGTCGACCACGATCGCGTCAATCTGCTTGGCTTCGAGTGCTGCCTTGGCGGCTGCGTTGTCGTCGTAAACAAACGGCTCGTTTGTCGGCTGCACCACATTGGTGAGGAATTCGAGGCTCGTCGTGCCTGACTGCACGCCGAACTTCAAGTCGCGCACATCGGCGACCGTGCTCGCACCAGCAGCAGCGGAGTCGGCGTAGCCGACGATTGCCTGGTTAGTGGTGTAGTACGGATCACTGAACGTGACCGTCTGCTTACGTTCGTCGGTGATCGAGTACTGCTGCAGATTGAAGTCGAAGTTCTTTGCGCCGGGCTGAATTGCTTCGTCGAAGCTGGTGCGTACCCAGCTGACGTTCTCCGCGCTGAAGCCGAGTTCTTCGGCCACTGCGTAGGCGACGGCGGCCTCGAAGCCTTCACCGCTCTCGGGGGCGTCGTTTTCCACCCACGGAGAGAATGCGGGGTTACCGGTACCGATGGTCAAGACGCCTTCGCTCAGGGTCTTGCCCGACGTGCAGTCATTCCCGGTTCCCGAACCGGAGGCGCTGCCGCCGTCGGAATCTCCACCGCACGCAGCAAGGGCGAGCGTGCCGACAAGCGCGAGGCCGACGGCAATCTTGTTTTTCCTGTTCATATGTTCAGAGTCCTTCTCTCTTGTGATCGACCGGGTGGTCCGGCAGGAAGTATTGCCGATCGGCAATTCCCGATCAATTTAGTCAGATTTAAGTACAGGCGTCAAAAATCCCCGAGCTCGGCGTCTTATGCTGAGCCCATGACGGTCACGCACTCCACCAACCAGGACATGATCGGTCGCGACGAAGTCAACGACGTCGAGGCCATCCTCGCCACACCAATGATCGATCCCGACGAGGTGTTGCACGCAGTGAAGAACGAAGCGGACACCATCTTCACCTGGGACTATTCACTTGCGCGGCCACAACTCCGCAAGTTGTACGAGAAGGCCAAGGTGGGGCAGTGGAACGCCACTACGGACATTCCGTGGGACACCGATGTCGACATCGAAAAGACCATCAAGATGGATCAAGAGATCCTGGGCAACGGCATCGATCCAAGTTGGTATGCAGGAACTCCGCTCGAGCGATGGGGCGACAAGGAATGGTTGGACTTCGGTATTCAAGGTCGCAAGTGGATGCTCTCGCAGTTCCTCCATGGTGAGCAGGGCGCATTGATTTGCACGGCGAAGATCACCGAGACGGTGCCGTGGTACGACGCCAAGTTGTATGCGAGCACCCAAGTGGTGGATG
>JAFMFC010000077.1 GCA_017856375.1 Ilumatobacteraceae bacterium
GCGGAAACGACCCTGCAATACGGTCGAATGCTGTGATGTCAGACAGTGACATCCGAAAAAGAGCGAGCACAGGAAGTGCCACTGAGGCGACGGCAAGAGACGCCACTTTTTCGAAAACCCGCCTTGTATCCCGTGCGGGTTGTCCGTCGACACCGACGCGCTCCAGCGCCATATCGGACAAGCCGATGAAACCTTGGTCGGCCCTGAACCCCTGAGACTGCGCAGATCTCGAATACACCAACCCTTGTCCCTCGCGAGACTGAAGCGACACATCTACAACAACAACAAGAAATGTGACGGCCACCGCGGCTACCAGAAGAAGCAAAGCTGCCCTCAACCGAAGGGGAACATCTCGACTCAGCAGGAATCGGTAGCACGTTGGTCGAACCAAACTGCGTCGAACAACGAGAAGTACCCCGAGAAACAGGAAAATCGGGAGATTCCCAGGATTGCCCGTCACAATGAACAACAAACAGACGCCTGCGCAGAGCACGGTAGAGAGTTGCAGCGGAAGCCCGCTAGCTAGATCCTCGGCGGGCTTTGGCTTCTTCAAAAGCGCCGTCGAGAGACCAATCATTGAAACAGTGGACAAATACCAACTCGTCCAATCGTTCTGCCGCGTATACAGGCCGAGCGGCGACAAAAGGACCATTCCCACCCCTGTCAGTTTCCACACCGACAACTTCGGCACCCACGACTGCAACGACCTCAGTGACAGCATCATCGCGCAGAGGGTCGCCACAAAGAGATGGACGGCGATGAACTCTTTCCAAAAGAGGGGATAGCGAAGAAACCAGAACGGCAACTGCGCCCACGACGCCTGGTAGGGCAGCTGATTCCCCGTCGCTTTCAGCGCATCGTAGACGGGGACACCCCAAAATGTATCCAACCCAGTTGTGCGTGGGCCTCGCTGAGAAGAGAACCACTCGTGTCGCAATCCAGCCGACCAAGAGACAATATTGCTCTCCTCAAAGTCGTCGGTGCCAAAGACATATGTGTAAACGGCAGCAAACATCGCCACGACGAGGGCGGAGGCGCCGACGCGCGAGGCTGTCAAGATACTGAATCGCCTAACCATTGAGAGAACTGAGTTACTCAGATTCGTCGCACCAAGTAGGCGAACTCGAACGTTCCTGCTGGTATCTCATACTGTGGCAGCACGTCAGGCCCGCAACTTGCTGTGCCGAGGCCTCGATGGGACACATCGAGGTGTACGACGAGGTCGCTTGAACGGTGAAGTTGAGTGGTGTCAAGTGCTTCGTGCAACTGGGTCGGCGTGTGGTGCACTGCACTGAAGTGCATAGTTGCTGGTTGGAGCACATCGATGCGTACCGTCGTGTTCGGCGAGACGAACTCGACCCACTCACAGTCGGTACGAAGACCGAATTCTTGCGGTACGAGATACGGCAGCTCGTCTGGAGCTCGACCCCACACGTCGTGCATAGCGCTCGAGTTTCGATCGGGATAGTTCTCGTGCGGTCCGCGTCCGAACCACCTGACATACGAGAACGCCTTTGGCAGGGAGAACCGAATGCCTAGTCGTGGCAGACCAGCTAGTGGTTCGGGCACCGTAACGCGGTGTCGATATTCGACGCTGCCGTCGTCGCGCACCAACCGCTGCTGAACGTGCTGGATGCCGGTTGGAATCTGGTCGTCGAGAATGCCGAGGCGAGACCACCGTGAAAGCGCGCGGCCACCAATGCGGTGCTCTTCGCCGAACCCTGGCATCACCTTGTAACCGTCATTGTCAACGGTGGCGCGCATCAGCGCAAGGCGAACTGGTGAAGAGAACGAGTCATCCGCAGGTGATAGGTGCTCCACTCGGGCACTTGGCGTCTCGGTGAGATTGGCGGTGCTCACAGGCGGCGGGGCTTTCGGTTGTGGGGCACGGAGCATGACTTCATCCCATGCCACGAGGTGGCCAGCTAACGCATACGCGGTGTCGGCTCGTTGCACCCAACGGAACTGGGCGGCAACGGTGGCCCCGGGGGCAGCGCTCGCTAGTGCCGAGATAACGGCAGGCGAAAACTCGCACGTCACACTCGTGAGAGGTGCCACGTCAGCGACGACATCTTCTTCGTGCTTCACCTCGCCACCGACAAGCAACGTGAGTGTGCCGCGCAGATCGCTGATGCCGAAGTGCGATCGACGGTTGTGCAAAACGTAACCTCGGTCGCCACCATCAGTGTCTGCGACGACGGCGATGGGTCGGTGCACCCACGCGAGCTCGCGCATCGCCGGGTGCGGCAGGAGGTCGGATGCGTTGATGCCGTCGGCAACGAAGTTTCCGTCGTTCGGGGTGTCGCCGAACTGGCCTCCGTAGGCATAGCGCCACTTCGAACCATTGGCAGATTGCTTACGGTCGACCGCTTGGCGCAGGCCGTGGTCTTTCCACTCCCACACGAAGCCGCCAGCCAGAAGCGGTTCGCTCTCGATTGCCTTCCAATAGTCGGATAGCGAGCCGTTGGAGTTGCCCATTGCGTGGCTGTACTCGCACATCACCAGCGGCCGGTCGGCACCGCTGCGTGCATAGTCGACGATGGCTGAGATCGGCGGATACATCGGGCAGACAACATCGGTGGCGTTGCGGCCGCCGTTCAACCACGCCTTCGTCTCACCGTTGCGTGCATGGAAGATGGCGCCCTCATAGTGCAAAGGTCGCGAGGGGTCGAGCGACCGAACCAGCGCGGCGAGTGCGTCGTGGTTCGTGCCGAAACCAGATTCGTTGCCGAGCGACCAGAAGATGACACTTGGGTGGTGGCGGTCGCGAATCACCATTCGAGAACCGCGAGCAATCCATGCTTGCAAGTAGCGGGCATCGTCGCACAGCGACGTGTTGTAGGCGTGTGACTCGATGTTCGCCTCCGCCACCACGTACAACCCGTACTCATCACAGAGGTCAAGAAATGCCGGGTCGTTCGGATAGTGGCTGGTGCGCACGGCATTGCAGTTGTGGCGCTTCATCGCAATGATGTCTTCGCGCATGTCATTAAACGTCACGGCTTTGCCGCGTTCGGGGTGATGGTCGTGCCTGTTCACTCCACGAATCGTGATGCGTCGGCCGTTGACTCGTACCTCGCCGTGCTCGACCCGTATACGTCGAAAACCTATGACGAGCGTGGTGAATTCACGCTCGCTGCCGAGCATCTTGACGACCAAACGGTAGCGATACGGTTCTTCGGCAGACCATGGCCGGGCGTTCGGAACCACGATCGCGGTCGACACTTTGTGCCCGGTGAACACGTAGCGCTCTGCAAACTGATGCGGGATCTCGAGCATCACCGGTTCGCTCACTCGTTTGCCGGAGAGTTCTTCAATCCACACCTGTACCGCGCTGCCTGGTGTGGGAGTGCCGACGAATGCAGCCTCGACTTCGATGTTTGCAATACCTTGCTTGGTATCGGGGTCGTAGTCGGCTTGGCAGTTCACCGAGTGCACGTGCACGGCAGAACGGGCTTCGACGTACACCGAGCGGTGAAGACCCGCCATCCACCACTGATCTTGGTCTTCGACGTAGCTCTGGGCGCTGTAACGCACGACCACCACGGCGAGCTCGTTCAAGCCCGGCCGAACAAATTGGGAGATGTCGTATTCGCTAGCGAGACGATTGTCGGTGCCATAACCGACGAATAACTTATTGACGTAGACGAGATGCACACTGTCGGCAGCACCGATGTGCAGTACGACCTGTCGTTTCTGCCATGACACCGGAACGTTGAACGAACGCCGATACACACCAGTCGGGTTGTCTCTCGGAAGCCGTGGCGGGGGCCCGTCAAACGGCATCTCGATGTTCGTGTAATGCGGCAAGTCACCGACGTCTTGCATCGTCCAGTTGCCAGGAACTCGAATGGACTTCCATGAGCTGCCGAGCGATCTTGAGCTCCCTCGCAAGTCGGCATCACACACCTCGCTCGGTCGAGCGAACAACTTGAAGCGCCAGTTGCCATCAAGACGCAATTGCCGCGACGAGCTTCGTGCGCGAGCGGCTTCGAGTGACTCGCTCGCAATCAGTGGCGGACGCATCGCAAGACGGTTGACCTCAATGACACTCGGATCGCGCCACGGTGAAAACTCGTTGAACATCTCCACGTCATTGTTGCCGATGTGGCACAAATGTGAAGTCATCCAGTGGCTCTAAGCCCTTGGGTAGGCTGTCGCTCGTACACGTATGGCAAAATCGGAGCGCGACCACGAGCCTGGGTTGCTCGATGCCATCGATTTCAGGGCGTTTTTTGAAACCGTAAGACTGCGTTGGTGGGTCGTACCCGTCGTGATGGCCGCGACGGTGGGCTTCTTGGTGGCCCAGGAGACTCGTCTGAGATCGCAGCCGCAAGAGTATCTCGTTTCCAGGAGCTACCAGATTCCTAACCCAAAGGCAGTCCTCGCCACCGTTGGTCTGAACCCAGGGATCATCGAAGAGTTCCCCGACACAGTCTCGCAGTTGCTGCTTCTCCGAGGTGAGGATGTTCGCAGGCAGATTGCGGCGGAGCTCGGCAAAGACATTGAGGTGCAGATCCCAGGGGTATACGAGATTCCGTTCGTCTTTCAATGCAGACAGCCAGTCATCCAAGACTGTGAACGGGCAATTGACGCATATGCGGCGAAGTCAGGACAAATTCGCTATGACGCGATCATCGCTGGGCTTGAGACACTGCGAGACGTCTATCTCGGCGTCGACGCAAGCGCAGAAGACGGTTCAGCGCCAGTCAAGATTGCTGCTATTGAAGCCTTGATGAAGAACCTTGACACCACGCTCACCCAGATCGACAGTTTCGACCAACCGCTCGGAGCAACGGTCAACAGTGTGAGACGTAGCAAGTATGTCTTCGGGTTGGCGGCTGGTCTACTGATTTCGCTGCTTATTCTTCTCCAGCTCACCTACACGGACAGCAGAATTCGTTCGGTACGGCAGCTCATTCGCATCGTGAGAAATCATCCGTATCTCGGCTCAGTATCGAAGCGACCCGATGACGTCTCCGACCGTCGAGCTGCATTGGCCCTCTACCAGGGTTTGAGTTCGACGTCAGCCAACCGGCTCCGCTTCGTCCCGCTCCGACAATCACCTGTCGATGATGCACAACTGCGACGACTGGCTGAGATGACCGGCAAGCCGTGGTCTGTGTCGGCGCCTTTTTCTGACTTGAGCGTCACCGAGCTCGCTGCCAACACACCTGGTGAAGTCGACGTGCTAGTTGTACAGCGCAACCGCGATCTTCGCAAAGACTTGAGCGAGGCCTTGGCAGCTTCTCGAAGCTCAGACCGGCATTTAGCCGGCGTGCTTCTGCTCGACTAATCCAGAGTCGGCGCGAGTTGGGGCAAGGCTGGCTACGAGAAGCGCCCACACAAAGTGTGAGCCGATGAAAAACGACTCTTGTGTTGCTGCAGCCAACACAAAAACTGCGAGTAGTAGTCGCGGTGCAGCCGATTGAATCGCGTCTTTGCTCAGTGAGCGAGTGGCGAACCAGAGATAAACGAAGAACAAAACACCTGCAACCGCGCCGCCGCCAAGAAGCACGTCGTGGTAGCCGTTGTGCGACCAGCCCGAACCCCATGTCGCCCACCACGAGCGGTCGACGAAGAACTCGTCAGTCCACCAGGCGGCCATCCAACCCCAGCCCAACAATGGTTTCTCGAGCACTCCAGACCAGCTGAGTGACCACAAGTTGCGCCGCGAATTGAGTGTCGCAACCTCACTCGAGACCCCACCGAAACCGGCGACAAACTGCAGCGCGCAAAACAGCACCACGCCAGCTGCGAGCACCACAAGTGTTGCGGAGTATGGGCGAATTCTCGCGAGCCACGACGCTTTGGAGAATATGAATCGAGCGAGCAAAAAGACTGCCACCGTGCAAGTTGAAACGAGCATGGCGAGTGGGGAGGTTTGTGACTCGCTGTTCCACAACTCGATAGCCGCATACACGGCGAGAGTTACTGCTGCAATAAGCGTGATGACGACCATGGTTTGCGAACTGCGCCGAGTTCGGGAAAGCATCACGACGACGAGTGCAACGGCAGCGATGATTGCCACGGCGGTTACTGGTGCCAGCGAGTTGCGGTTGTAGTAGATACCGACCCAGTAGTCCTGCTGGAAATTCACTGCGCCGTCCCACAGACGCATGACAGCCAGCCACGACAGACCGACACCAGCCGCCATTGCCGACGCAATGACCGCCCAGAACTGCCGAGTCGAGAAACTCGCCGCAAGATACAACCCGAACGACGTTGTCATGACGAGCGAAACAACTTCGGGAAGACTCTGCCTGGCGTAGGTTGACCAGACCACGCTCGCTGCCATCCACGCAGTAAATATGACGAGTGCTTGGTTGCCGCGGTCTCGAAGCCAGCCATGATTGAGGCGACGAATCCAGAGCGCCATCGCGGGCAACTGGAGCGCAACGAATGTGGCGAGATACGCGTGTGGCACCGACGGGTTCGGGAGCCGATCAATCTCAAGTGCGCTGTTACTCCAGAGTCGATAAATGGGCCCCTGCGTGAGTGCAAAGAGCACGACGACGGCGTATGAGAACTCCGCCGCGCGCAACAGCTGCGCACTCGACCAACGCTTCATTGACGGCTCAAAACTACCGCAGAGTGACTTCGTGCTCGTCTCACGAACGGGCTCACTAGCCTGAATTTCAGTGGGCGTTCGGAGTCGGCGATGAATGCGAATTGTCCATGAATCGCCAGTACCCAGTCATTATCACGGTGCGCGACCGGTTGTCGCCGCTTTTGCAACTGCTCGAGTGGCTTGATGGGGTCGGACAGCGCGACATTTGGTTGTGCGATAACGCCAGCACCTACGAGCCGATGGTCAAGTTCTTGGCCTCAACATCGCACCGCGTGGTACACAACGACCGCAACTTGGGTCACCGAGCACCATGGCTGAGCGGCCTCGTTGCCGAACTTGGCGCCGATAGG
>JAFMFC010000078.1 GCA_017856375.1 Ilumatobacteraceae bacterium
CTGACCGCGTGCAACACGCCGGGCTCATCGGCCACTTCGAGCGGGATGAGGTACTGACACGACGTTTCGGAGATGGGCAGCAACTTCGGCACGCTGAGGAGGCCGAGCGTGGCGTGCGCGCCTTTGAAGAGGTTGATCGACGCATCGATGACATCGCCGAGGATGGAGGAAGCGGTGGGATCGCCGCCGGCGCCGCGGCCGTAGAACATCAGCGAGCCCGAGGCGCGGCCATCCACCACGACGGCGTTGAAGCTGTCGCGCACGGATGCAAGCGGATGCGTTTTCGGCAGCATCGCCGGATGCACGCGCACCTGAATGGCTTCGGTGGATTCGTCGCGCTCGGCAATGGCGAGCAACTTCACCTCGTAACCGAGGCGACGGGCCATCGCGATGTCGAGTGGGCTGATGCCGGCGATGCCTTCGCAGTACACATCAGATGCCACGACGTTTGCACCGAACGCGATGCTGGCGACGATCGAGATCTTGGCTGCAGCATCGTGGCCTTCGACGTCTGCCGTGGGATCAGCTTCGGCGTAGCCGAGTCGCTGTGCTTCGGCGAGTGCATCTGAATACTTGGCACCCTCTTCCGACATCTTGGTGAGGATGTAGTTGGTGGTGCCGTTCACGATGCCGAGCACGCGCTTGATCGGCTCGCCGCGCAAAGATTCGCGCAACGGACGAATGAGTGGAATGCCACCGCACACCGCGGCTTCGAACAACAGGTCGATGCTGGCTTTGTCGGCGGCTTCGAAGAGCTCGGCACCGTGGTTGGCAATGAGTGCCTTGTTGGCCGTGACCACCGGCTTGCCGTTGCGCAGTGCCTTCAAGATGAGGGTGCGGGCGGGCTCGATGCCACCCATCACTTCGACGACGAGATCAACCGTGGGGTCGCCGACGACGAAGTCGGGATCTTCCGTGAGGCAATCGGCAATCGACTCGTCGCGATGGCGGGCCGCATCGCGCACCGCCACGCGGGCCACTTCCAGCTTCACGCCGCTGCGTGCCGCGATGGCGTCGGACTGCAACTGGACCAGATCGACAAAGGCCTTGCCCACCGTGCCGTGACCGAGCACGCCCAGGCGCACGCGGTGCTCGAAGGGGGCTTGGGCCATGCCCTTCACGCTATTGGCTGAGTGGACGGGAACGATCAGAGGATGTCGAGACGCACGAGATCTTCGGGCGTTTCGCGGCGCACCACGAGGCGGGCCGAACCGTTGCGCGCGAACACCACCGGTGGCCGCGGCACCTTGTTGTAGTTGGAGGCCATCGAGTGCCCGTATGCACCGGTGACGGGCGTGGCGATGAGATCGCCCACCTTGAGCGACTCGGGCAGATGAGCCTCGTGAATGAGCACATCGCCACTCTCGCAGTGCTTGCCGACGATGCGTGCGGGCTTGGTGCGCGCGGCTTCAACATTGGTGGGCATGAACGCTTCGTACCCGCTGCCGTACAACACGGGGCGCGGGTTGTCGCTCATGCCGCCGTCGACCGAGATGTAGGTGCGCACGCCATCGATGTGCTTGATGGTTCCCACTTCGTAGACGGTGATCGCAGCATCGGCCACAATCGAGCGGCCTGGCTCGACGAACACCTTGGTGTCACCAACAAGTTCTGCCGCGGCGGCTTTGAAATGAGTGGACCACTCGGTGATCGACGGCGCGTGCTCGCCGCCCACGTAGGCAACGCCAAGGCCGCCGCCGAGCGTGAGCTCCTCTGCCTGCACTTCGTTGGCGAGTTTCACCATGATGCGCGCCGCGTGCGTGAAGTTCTCCACCGCGAACACGTTGGAGCCGATGTGGCAATGCACGCCGACGAACTGCATGGCCTTCGACTGCTTGGCGCGATCGATTGCTTTGTGCGCACTTCCATTGCCGAGGTTGAAGCCGAACTTCGAATCGTCTTGACCGGTGGAGATGTATTCGTGCGTGTGCACGGTGACACCCGGCGTGATGCGCAACTGCACGCGTGGTGCAGGCAAGCCCTCTGCATGCAGGCGCTCGATGCGCTCGAGTTCGTCGAAGCTGTCGACGACGATGTGACGAACGCCTGCCTTCATTGCAGTGCGCAGCTCGTTGAGACTCTTGTTGTTGCCATGCAACACGCAGCGATTCGCAGGAACGCCGGCGTTGAGTGCCACGAAGAGTTCGCCACCGGTGGCGACATCGAGCAACAACCCTTCGTCGTGCGCAAGCTTGGCCATTGCCGTGCACAGGAACGCCTTTGCGGCGTAGATCACGCGATCTTGGCCGAACGCTTTGATCGCTTCGTGGCAACGGGCGCGTAGGTGCTCCTCGTCGTAGATGAAAACGGGCGTGCCGTGTTCGCGCGCGATGTCACTGACGCGACAGCCGCCGATGAGCAGCTGACCGTTGTCGACGGTGGCCGTGAGGGGAAGGAGGTGACGAGGGATCGCGGTCACATCTGCTCCGGTGCTTCGATGCCGAGGAGCGCGAGGCCTTGCTCCATCACGCGGGCGGTGGAATCACAGAGCATCAAGCGCGAGGCGCGGGTGGCGTCATCCGGTGCGCGAAGCACGGGGCACTGCTCGTAGAAGGCGCTGAACTCCCCCGCCAACTCATATAGATAGGTGCACAGGCGGTGCGGGCTGTGGCGCTCGACGGCATCTACGACCGCAGTGTCGAACTGCAGGAGGCGCAGCACCAAGGCGCGCTCGGCCGCGTGATCGATGTCCACGGTTCCGCCACGCACCGATTCGCGTGAGTGTTCCGACTTGCGAAAGATGCTGCAAATGCGGGCATGCGCGTACTGGAGGTAGGGCGCGGTGTTGCCGTCGAAGGAGAGCATGCGCTCCCAGTCGAAGATGTAGTCCTTCACGCGGTCGATCGAGAGATCGGCGTACTTGATGGCGCCAATGCCCACCTGGCGTGCCACTGCCTTGCGTGTGGCGACATCGAGCTCGGGATTCTTCTCGCTGATGGCGGCTTCAGCGCGCTCGACTGCCTCGGCAAGCAACGCGTCGAGCTTCACGGTTTCGCCGCTGCGGCTCTTCAGGATCTTGCGATCCTCACCGAGCACACTGCCGAAGACCACGTGGTTGAACTCGACGGTGTCGGGCAGCCACCCGGCCTTGCGCGCCACGGCGGCCACCATTTCCAAGTGCTGAGCCTGCGGTGCACCCACCACATAGAGCATCGAATCCACCTTCAGGCGCTCCACGCGATCGATCACCGTGGCGAGATCGCTGGTGGCGTAGTTGTAGCCACCGTCGCCCTTGCGAATGATGAGGGGCAACGGTTCGTTGTCGCGATTGACGAAGCCATCCACGAACACCACTTCGGCGCCGTCGCTCGTGACCAACATGTTGGCCTTCGACAAGCGCTCCACCACTTCGGGAAGAAGTTGGTTGTAGGCGGACTCGCCCATGATGTCCGAATCGCGCAGCAACACGCCGAGCAAGTCATACACACGATCGAAGTACCGGGTGCTCTCGGCCACGAGCAACTTCCACATGCGCAAGGTTTCGGTGTCGCCACCCTGCAACGCGACCACACGCTTGCGTGCGCGTTCCTTGAACGTGTCGTCCGCATCGAACTTCTGGCGGGCCTGCTTATAGAACATGTCGAGGTCGCCAACGGAGAGTTCGCGCGATGCTTCGGCTTCGCCGAGATCGATGAGGTGTTCGATCAACATGCCAAATGGCGTGCCCCAATCGCCCACGTGGTTTTCGCGCACCACGTGATGACCGAAGAACTCGAGCATGCGCACGATGGCGTCGCCGATCACCGTGCTGCGCAAGTGACCGACATGCATTTCCTTGGCCACATTCGGCGCCGAGTAATCCACCACGAAACGCTTCGCGGCTTGCGTGCGCACACCAAGGCGCGGATCGGCCATGGCTGCCCGCAGCTCGCCGGCAAGGAACTCGTTGGCGAACGTGAGGTTGACGAAACCCGGGCCAGCGATCTCGGTGGTGGAGCACACCGCGCTGAGGTTGGCCTGCGCCATCACCGCTTCGGCCACTTCACGCGGAGGTTTGCCCATCTTCTTGGCGAGTGCGAGTGAACCGTTTACTTGTGCATCGGCGCGATCACTCGGTCGAACGGTGGGATCGCATTCACCACCCGCCACCGCGGCAAACGCCGGACGAAGAAGTTCGGCAACGGTGAGAACGGGATCGGCCATGACCGTTCCATTGTTGCTGACGATCACCCGAATGAGGCGCGACGATGGCGAGGGCAACGCTTGCTGCCGCTAGCCTCAGCGATAACGCCCTCGTAGCTCAGTGGATAGAGCGTCGGTTTCCGGAACCGCAGGTCGTAGGTTCGACTCCTATCGAGGGCACTGAAGTGATCGCGATGTTGAGTGCAACCGCGATGTTCGTCAACGGCCGAATTCCTCCGCTACAGCACACATGAATGCGTGTCTTGCCCTCTTCCAGAACTCCCTCTGGTGGGCTCGGATCTGCCCCGCATTCCGCAAGGCTCTGAATTTTTACTGAAAAAGGAGTGAATTTTTGACGATTTCCAGTACTCTCCCCCTCATGCCTGAGATCCCCAGTTTCCAATGGTCTGAACTTGCGCGCCGTTCGTCGGAGGTGGGCGCCGCGCTGGACGAACACGGCGAAGTGATGGTGAAACGTGGCGCACAAACGCTGCGCCTAGCCCCCAAGGACTCCGACGAGACAGTGCTGATTTATCGAGACCTCTTCTATTTGCTCACTGGGCTTGCCAAGTCCGATTCGCCAGAGCTGGTGTCGAGAGTTCTCGTAGCAGCCTGGCCGTGGACACGTGCCCTTCCCGCCCACGACCAAATACTGCTGGTCAAAGAAGTAGCTCCGATTGCAGAGATGTGTGTGTCATTGGGCAACTACAAACCATTGCTCGACGAGCTAGCAAGTTGGCGCCGCACTGCACGTGCGTGGGCAGATGGTTGCACGCCGATCGGCCCCATTGACGAGCCGTACGGTGCTTTGGCTCGACGACCGAATGTATGACAGGAAAGCGGGGCTCGCAGGCAATTCGTCCTGCCAAGAACCACGAGTGGACAATTCGCTACGTTTCACGTGAAGTCGCATCGGGCTGGGAAAACCTTTGCAAGCAAGAACCCGGAGTTATTGCCACGTTGTATGACCAACTGACTGACGATCCACGTCAGGTTTACAACCGCGAACGACACGATCTACTGAGAGGCAATCTGCGGACTGAGTTGATCCACGGTGAATTGCTCGAACAATGGCAATACAAGATTTCAAATGGAGGTCGTGTTTGGTACGCCATCAACGACACGATGCGCGTCGTATGGATCACCAAGGCATCCGCCAGTCATCCGAATGAAACCAAGTAGATCGGGATGACGCTCCCACGCGCCGCGGAATGTGCGGGATTCAGCCCAGCGCGGCTTTGACCAGAGCGGCGATCTTGCCGCCGTCGGCCTGACCACCCACTCGCTCACGCACTGCCTTCACCACGGCACCCATCGCCTTGCCGCCGGTGGCGCCTGAGCTTGCGGCCTTGGCTACTTCTTCGGCGATGATCTTTCCGAGATCCTCGTCTGACATCGCGGCCGGCAGGTAGCGCTCGATGATCGCCAGCTCGGCGCTCTCCTTGTCGGCCAACTCGGTGCGCCCCGCATCGCGGTAGATCTGGGCGGCTTCCTGGCGCTTCTTCGCTTCGCTGCGCACGACACCCAGGGCCTGTTCGTCGGTGAGTACCACCGCTTCGTCGCCCGCCACTTCGGCGTTGGCGATTGCCGCAAGCACCATGCGCAAGGTGTCGCGCGTGGCTTCATCGTGGGCCTTCATTGCCTCGGTGAGATCGGCCTTCAATTGATCCTTCAACGTCATCTGCCCATTCTGCCCGTAAACAGATGGTGCCAACCGTCTCTCTCTTGGTGTTCGTACACTGCAGGGCAATGAACAACGAGTTTTTCGAGCTGTTCTTTTCGATGCTCAGCCTTGCCCTGTTGGCCGGCACACTCGTGGTTCTCGTTGCTCGCCTTGCCTACAAGAAGCAGGCATGGGCGAAGTCGCTGGTCGACGCGTTTCATCCGCTCTCGCGACCACTCGCTGCCGCCGTCACCACCACGTGCACGGCAGGAAGCCTGTACTTCTCCGAGATCGTCGGCTACATCCCGTGTCGGTTGTGCTGGTATCAGCGCGCGGCGATGTACCCGCTGGCCGCGCTGTTGATTTGGTTCACCGTGCGCCGCACTGAGCGCATTGCGTATGTCACCGCCCCGATCGCCGCAATCGGCATGTCGATCTCCATCTATCACTGGCTGTTCGAGCGCTGGCCGAAACTCGATACCGGCGTGTGCTCGGCAACCGTGCCTTGTGACTTCGTGTGGTTCGAATATTTCGGATTTGTGACCCTTGCGTTCATGGCCTTCACCGGATTCTTTGCCACAATCGTCTTCACTACCCTTCCCCGAAACAACACCCCATCAGGAGCAGCGCAATGAACACCCCGAAGAAGTCAGCCGGTTCCGGTCGTCTCACCTGGTACATCGGCGCAGGTATCGCCGTGTTGATCGGTATTGCGGCGATCGTTGCCATCGGCAGCAGTGGCGACGATTCGTCAGCCGACGGTCTGCAGCAGTTTGGTGTCGTCACCGTGAACGGTGATGAGCTGGCTCCCTACGCAGAGGGCGCTGACGACCCGGCGATCGGCATGGTTGCTCCCGAAGTGATCGGCGAAGGTTTCACTGGCAACGCGGTCACCACGAAGACCGATTCGCCACACATGATCGTGTTCCTCGCTCACTGGTGCCCTCACTGCCAAGCAGAAGTTCCGCTTCTCGTGCAGTGGGAGCGCGATGGCCTGGTTCCCGCTGGTCTCGAAGTCACTGCTATCGCCACTGCGACGAACCCGAC
>JAFMFC010000079.1 GCA_017856375.1 Ilumatobacteraceae bacterium
CTTCGCACCGAAACGGGCGAGGGTGTTCTTGTACACCTTGTACTCGGCGCCGTGCTGACGCAAGGCGCGACGCAACGACGCGAGCGACCCGACGGTCATGCCGCGGTACTCGGTGATGAGAGCTGCATCGGCCTCGGCGAGCTTCTCGCGGACTTCGGCGACGACTGCCGCCTTTTCTGCGCTCGGAGTGCTTGTCATGATGAACCTTTGTCTTGCGCGGGCGTTCTCCACAGATCGAACGCTCCCAGCGCCGCGACGAATCGCGCTCCGAAAGAATCCGCCTCGTCTGGCCGGGCGCGGGGCCCGATTAATTCCCCGAAGGAAGACCGGATGTCTGTGGCGAGCAACCCGAGGGTTGTTATGTGGGCGTCAGGCTAGCGGGGGTCCGCAGCGTTACCACTTGGCTCAGCGCCAGTTGGGCTCAGTCTTCGAAAGATCGGTCGGGGCAGGTGCCGCAATGTAGCCATCACCCAGCGCAGGCGACTGGGCACCCACACCGTGCTCGGTCCCCGAACGAGATTCTTTGCCACTGCCTTGGCCACATCGCTTGGATCACAGGTCATCGGCGCTTCGGGGAGGTGGCGTGACATCCGCGTGCGCACCATTCCCGGGCGCACCACGAGAATGCGGATGGCTTTGCCGTCCACGCTGTCGGCCAGCCCGATGGCCCAGTAATCCAGGCCAACCTTGCCCGAACCGTAAACGAAGTTGTCCACGCGCGGGCGCTCCACTGCGACACTGGAAATCACCACCAGTACGCCGCGACCCTGCTCGCGGAACTTCGACATCGCCGCCGTTCCCGCTTCGAGTTGGCCGACGTAGTTGACAAGCGCGGCATCGACTGCGACAGCTGGGTCGCGCTCGGCTCTCGACTGGTCTGGCAACACACCGGCGGTCAACAACACCACATCGAAGCCATTGCCCCATCCTGCGTTGAGGGTTGCGGCGATCGAGCCCGTCTTGGTGAGATCAAGCGACATCGCCTGCACGTCCACATCAGACATCAGACTGCGCATCGACGACACGGTCGAGTCCATCGACCTTCCGGCAAGCACCACCCTGCGCAGCCGTCTTTTGACGGCAAGTTCAGCAACAATCGCGTGTGCAATCTCGGAGGAACCGCCCACCACAAGCACGTCCTGCACTGCTCCCAGACCGTCGATCACAGACCCAACCTTTGCGACAAGTTCGACATGAACCGACGACTCGGATCTACCTCGTCGCGCACACTTCGAAATTCGTCCAGTCGTGGGTACATCGAGGCGAGGTGTCGGGGGTTCATGCGTGAGTCCTTGGCGAGATAGATCCTTCCACCTTCACCCACCACTCGCTCATCCATCTCATCGAGAATTCCCGCAACTCCATCCACCCCTGCGGGAATGTCGACGGCCAACGTCCAGCCCGTGGTCGGAAATGACAACATGCCGTCATTCGCCTTACCGAATCGTTTGAGCACCGCGAGGAATACGGGCACTTGCCGGGTGGCGAAAGTCTCGATCATGCAGGGCACCGTGGATGCATGCGAATCAGGAACCACTACTTGATACTGAATGAAGCCATTGCGTCCATAGATGCGGTTCCATTCGGCAACTCCGTCGAGAGGATGAAAGAAGTGAGTGATTGATTCGAGTCCCTTCTTCGCCTTGCGCGGTGCCTTGCGAAACCATGCCTCGTTGAAAGCACGGACTGACCATTTGTTGAGCACCCCCGATGGGACAAAACCCGGCGCAGTCAGTCTTTGTCGGGGCTCATACGCGAGTGGATCGCCTTTGACTCGTGCGTCGGAAAGTGTTGCGTGTTCGCCAGTGGACAACACCGACCTGCCGAGTGAGCCCTTTGTCGCCATGGTGTCCACCCAAGCCACCGAGTAGCGCCATTCGTAATCTGCGCGCACCATCATGTCCATGAGCGCGTCGACGTTCTTCACCTGTTGGTTGACCGTGCTCATCCGTGCGGTTTCGACAGGCGTCATTCGTACACGCGCCGACAGGATGATCCCCGTCAAACCCATGCCGCCCACCGTTGCCCAGAACAGCCGGTCGCCTGGCGTGAGTCGACGAATCTCGCCGGAAGCGAGCAACAAATCGATCCATTCCACATGGCTTCCGAACGTGCCGTCACGGTGGTGGTTCTTGCCATGAATGTCGGCGGCAATCGCGCCACCTACCGTCACGAACCGGGTTCCTGGAGTTACCGGCACGAACCAACCTTGGGGCAAGGCGAACTTCATCACTTCCTCAAGTGAGGTTCCCGCATCCACTTCGATGCTGCCGCCATCCACTCGCAAAGAACGAAGCTGGCGAGTGGACACGGTCTTGCCACCAGCCACCACTGCGCAATCCCCGTATCCCCGTCCCAACCCGCGAGCGATCAAGGAGTTCCCGGATCGCACGTGGTTCGCAACGCTTTCACGTGTCGGCTCCACCAATTCGGTTCGGGTGATGGCGGTGCGACCCCATCCCGCCAACAGCTCTAATGGCATTACGCCACCTGCAGAAGGAATAGCCCCACCCAAACAACCGCCATCAACTGAAGCACCCGATCTGTAAGCACGATGGTCTCCGGTGCCTCGGCCACGCCACGATCGGCATGAAACGCGTAACGAAGCATGATCAAAGAAAATGGCACCGTAGACATTTCAACGAACAAATCATTGCGCGAAGCACCCAATTCAAAAGCCCACAGAAAATAGAACAAGATCGCGGTGATCATTGAAGCCGACCAGATAGTTCGCAAGTAGCTGGGCGAATATGTTCGAAGGATCGGTCGGGTTGCATCTGGATTCTCATTAGCAACAATTTCGCTGAATCGTTTTGAGGAAACGACAAAGAGTGCGCTTGAGCCCGTCACGAGAAGAAATCCGTTCGAAACAGGGACATTTGATGCGATTCCGCCAGCAAGTGTTCTCAAGACAAATCCACTTGCAACAATAAACATGTCCACAAGACCGACATCGCGTAGACCCAATTGATATCCAATCTGTAGTGCGAAATATGAGACGACAATTGCAAGGAGTCCCTCCTCCTGTGCCATTAACGGAATCGCGATCGAGACAAAAAAGCAGATCACTGCAAGCGCGATTGCTAGACGCGGAGCAACCTTTCCTGCGGCAACTGGCCGCCGTGACTTGGTCGGGTGCAATCGATCCATTTCAGCATCACGCACATCATTTACGAGGTACACGGCTGCAGCAGCAAAGGTGAGCACGCCAAAAGCCATGGCTGCTGCAGCCATCACTTCTCCATCGGCGACCTTCCCAGCCGCAAGTGGAACCGCAAAAACCAACATGTTCTTGATCCACTGCTTGGGGCGCATTGAAAGAAGCAAGTTCATGAATCAATCCCCACGTTGTTCCGAGGTTCGATCAACTATGTATCGGGCTATCGCCATCGATGCAGTTGCCGCTGGCGAAGGCGCATTCACGACATGGGTCACGTTTCCGCGCTGTCTGATGGAAAAGTCGTCCAGCAACCCTCCGTCCCGACTGCAGGCCTGAGCTCGTACACCGGAACCGGCGGGGATGAGATCCGACTCTCGTATTTCAGGCACTAGCCGCTGAAGGGCTTTGGTGAATGCCGTCTTGCTCAGACTCCGGTGAATCTCGCCCAATCCCGTCTTCCAGTACTTCTTCGCTACCTTGCGGAATCCGGGCCATGAGAGTGTCTCCCACGAATCGCGGAGAGCGAAATCGAACTTCCCATAACCTTCGCGCGCCAAAGCGAGCACCGCATTGGGTCCGCACTCCACTTCGCCAGAGATCATTCTCGTGAAGTGCACGCCCAAGAAAGGAAATTCGGGGTTTGGAACCGGATAAATCAGATTTCGCACCAACCCCTTGGCGCTGTCGCGTAGTACGTAATACTCGCCCCTGAACGGAACAATTCGAACATCTAAATCGACCTCCGTAAGACGCGAAACTCGATCAGACTGCAATCCAGCGCAAGTGATGACATGGTCGGCCAGGAAGTCACCATTTGATGTAGTTACTCGCACCCCCTCTGGAGTGTCGCTGATGTTGAGCACTTCAGTAGCCAGATGCACGTTCCCATCCAATTCGTGAACTGCGCTTGCCAGTTTCCTTGTCACACTTGGATAGTCAATGATTCCTGTCTGTGGAACAAATAATGCTGCAACACCGGTGCAATGCGGCTCGAGTTCGCGAAGTTCGCCACTCGAAATCTTTCGGACGCCCTCCAGTCCATTCGCCCTGGCTCGATCATGGAGGATCTCCAATTGGAGTTTCTCCTCTTCATTGAGTGCCACCACCACTTTGCCGCACACCTCATGAGCGATGTCGTTTTCCGCACAAAATCGCAACAGGGACGCTCGGCCCTCCACGCACAACTCAGCCTTCAGTGATCCGGGTCGGTAGTAAATGCCCGAATGGATGACGCCGCTGTTGTTACCCGTTTGATGTGCAGCGAGATCGGTGTCCTTTTCGACCACCGTCACCGATGTTCGCGGACTGCGGGTCGCCAACTCACGAGCAACCGCCATCCCGACAATTCCACCGCCAACGACGAGCACCCCCGTGCGGGTTGTCACGTCTGAAAACTAACTGGTCTAGTAGTTGTTGACGTCGACCTTGACGCCGGGGCCCATCGTCGAAGACAACGAGATCTTCTTGATGTAGCGGCCCTTGGCAGAAGATGGCCTCGCACGCTGCAACTCTTCGATCACGGCCGAGAAATTGCGCTCAAGGTCGGCTTCGCTGAAGCTCGCCTTGCCAATCGGCACCTGCACGTTGCCGTAGCGATCGGTGCGGTATTCCACCTTGCCGCCCTTGAACTCCGACACAGCCTTCGCCACGTCGTTCGTCACGGTGCCGGTCTTTGGGTTCGGCATCAATCCACGCGGACCAAGCGCCCTACCGAGCTTTCCCACCATCGGCATGAGATCCGGCGTCGCAATAGCGATGTCGAAGTTCATGTTGCCCTTCTCGATGTCGGCGGCGAGATCGTCGGTGCCAACCAGATCGGCACCGGCCTCACGCGCTGCCTGTGCAGCTTCGCCCGCGGCGAACACGGCAACGCGAACGTTCTTGCCCGTTCCGGCGGGCAACGCCACCGTTCCACGCACTGCCTGATCCGCCTTGCGCGGGTCGAGGCCGAGACGCACGGCAAGCTCCACCGTCTCGTCGAACTTGGCACTCGCCATCGACTTCACCTTGGCGATTGCTGCTGCAGCTTCGAATGTCGACTCCACGTCATACGTGGCGACTGCTGCTCGATACTTCTTTCCCTGTGGCATAAAGCCTCCCTCGTTGTTGTGCCGATCGGGCGAGGTAATCCCTGATCAGGCGTTGATCTGTTTGACGCTATCGAGTGCTGTTCAGCCCACCACCGTGAGGCCCATGGAGCGGGCGGTTCCCCGCACCTGCTGCTTGGCGGCCTCGAGATCATTCGCATTGAGGTCGGGCATCTTCACCTTGGCCACTTCCTCAATGTCCTTTTCGGTCACCGAACCGGCAACTTCCTTGCCCGGGTTCTTGGCGGCCTTCTCCAGACCGGCCTTCTGACGGAGCAATACGGGCGTGGGAGGTGTCTTCAACACGAACGAGAACGAACGGTCTTCGAAGATCGTGATCTCGACGGGGATGATCGTTCCTGCCTGCGCTTCGGTAGCAGCGTTGTACTGCTTCACGAAGTCCATGATCTGGATGCCGTGCGGTCCGAGCGCGGTACCCACCGGCGGTGCCGGGGTGGCCTTGCCGGCCGGAATCTGGATCTTGACGACTGCTGCGACGTCTTTCTTTGCCATGACTGTTTCTTTCTCTTAGAGCTTCGCGACTTGACTGAAATCCATCTCGACCAACGTTTCGCGGCCGAAGATGTTGACGAGGACCTTCAACTTCATGTGGTCGGCGTTGATCTCTGCAACCTGACCGGAGAAGTCGGCGAACGGGCCTTCCTTCACGCGCACGCCCTCGCCCACCTCGTACTCGAGCTTCGGCACCTTGCGCTTCGGGGCTTCCTGACCATCGCCCTTAGCCATGAGGAAGGTCTCTACTTCACGGCGCGACAACGGCGTCGGCTTCTGACCCTTCTGGCTTTGACCAACGAAACCCGTCACGCCCGGCGTGTTGCGAATACAGAACCACGTGTCGTCATCCATCTCGCAACGCACGAGGATGTAGCCGGGGAACACCTTCTTCTGCACGGTCTGCTTGCGACCCGCCTTGAACTCCACCACGTCTTCCATCGGAATGACGATTTCGTAGATCTTGTCGTCGAGGTGCATCGAGGAGATGCGAGCCTCCATGTTGGCTTGCACCTTCTTCTCGTAACCGGACTGCGAGTGCACGACGTACCACTGACCTGGGCGCAACCACGGACGATCGATGGTCTCTTCCTCTTCTTCCTCCTCGGATGTGAGATCGAACGCAGCGTCGGGCGCCACCTCGTTGGTGGTCTCGAACTCGTCAGTCATCGTCGTGTCATCAGTCATGAAAAGCCGTTCGCCAGGGGGTCAATCGTTGTAAAGCCAGCCAGAAAGTATGCCAAAGAGAGCATCGAATCCACCCACGAAGGCCGTCACCACCACCACTGTGATCAACACAATGATCGAGTAACGCCTGATCTCAGGCCACTTTGGCCATGCCACCTTGCGCATTTCCTCGCGCACTTCGCGGAGGTACTTCACCGGGCCGGTGCGTTCCTTGCGCACGCGCTGACCCACCGTCTGCGGGGCCTGACGCACGGGTGCGCCCTGCTCATTGATCGCGCCCATGCGCTTCATGGCGCGCTTCTGCTGACG
>JAFMFC010000013.1 GCA_017856375.1 Ilumatobacteraceae bacterium
TGTGGTCGGTGGCCGTTGGTGTGGCTGCACACCGTTCGATCGATCTCGGTCGTCCCGTATTGATGAATGAGGTTTGCAGCCGCAAGTAACGACGGTCAGTATCCCTCTGGCATGTCGCGGACGGTTTCGTCGTGCGTAAGCGCAGTGATCATCGTGGTGGCATCCGGCCACTTCTTGCAGAGTTCGGTGCGGTCACCACCTTCGAAGCGTTCGCTCGTGAACCCTGGTGTCATCGTGTTGCCGAACAACGCAAACACTCCGCCATGGGCGAGACGCGCACCCATCCAAGTCCCCTCCGGCACGACGAGTTGTTGGGTTTGGTTCGCAAGTGGATCACTGCCGAGTACGTGAAGCGAGTGACTGCCGTCAGGGTGGAGGAGCAAGATCTCGATCGGATCACCCGTGTAGAAGTGCCATGTTTCGTCCGCGGTCAGGCGGTGCATCACGGAGAAGGATTCGGCGAGCATTGCTCCAAGCATCACCGTGCCGAGAACGTCGACGCCTTTCGTCTTCTTCCAAGTCTGTCGAAACAAGATCGGCTCCACGGGAAGCGCCTCGAGCTGTAACTGCGCAATGATTGCTTCAGCCTGTTCGCGAGTGAACTTCACAGCGTGCGTTCGCTCCCGCCGTCGACCGCAATCTGTGCGCCCGTGGTGGCGGCGAAAGAAGGGCTCACCAGTTGCGCCACGGTCTCGGCGACCTGCGCCGAGGTGATCTCCATCTTCAACAGGTTGCGGGTCTTGTATTGCTCGATCGTCATGCCGTAACTCGCGGCTCGATTGGCAAGTACTTCGTCATTCCACAATGCAGTGTCGAACACGGCGTCCGGATGCACGGTGTTCACCCGGATGCCATCCTTTGCCCACTCGAGTGCAGCCACCCGTGCCAGTTGAGTGGCGGCTGCCTTGGAAGCGGAGTATGCCGCTGCTCCCGCGCCGGGGGCGGGCACGTTCTTCGAGCCCACGAGAACGAGACGTCCCCCAACCGGAGATTCGACGAGATACGGGTGGAGCAACTTCATGGAGATGGCGGTGGCATCGAGGTTGATGCGCATGACACGCGCGTATTCCTCGAGGTCGAGATCGGAGATCGGCATCGTCTTGCCGAAGATTCCGGCCGACAGCACCGCGATATCGACACCGCCAAACGTGTCCACGGCGACTTCGAGCGAACGTTCCTGCGCTTTCTCATCGGTGACATCAACTTCGATGCCGCACCACGAGGACGAGCTGAACGACTCGACGACGTTCGGAGAGATGTCGAGCCCCACTACTGCGGCGCCGCGGGAGAGCAATGCGGCAGCACATGCTTTGCCGATGCCCGACGCTGCTCCCGTCACCACCGCCACTTGCCCCGTGAACGGTTGCGGCTTGGCGGCACGGCGCAGCTTGGCTTGCTCCAAGTCCCAATATTCGACATCGAAGAGGTGGTGTGGCTCGAGGGGTGTCCAACCCCCCAGTCGATCTTCGGCAGTCGTGATCACGTCGATCGTGTGGTGGTAGATATCGGCCGCGATGTCTGCATCCTTCGATGAGGAACCCACGGCGAGCATTCCAAACTGCTCATCGAGCACGATTCGCGGGGAGGGATCGAGCATGGTGATTTCGGTGCGCGCGCGATGTTTGTTGTCCTCGAAGTATCGGCGATAGTCGTCGACGAACGCGGCAACGTCACGGCCGACGAGCGGCACCCGTTTCGTGCGAATCACATGATCAGGAGTGAGGGGTCCACGCGTGGACAGCCCTGCCACATCGGGTCGGGCTACGAACGACATCACGCGGTCGTTCGTGTGACGACGAACGATCATCGGCTTGCCGGCTGCCTCGCTGAGCTGCTTGCGCATTCGCGCCAACTCGAGAGCGCAGCTACATGGTGTCGATGCAGCAGTTTGCACCTGGTTTGCGGGAAGCCGCTCGAGAAACTGTTGTGCCTTTTCGATGAGCCGCGTGTGGCGCTCGTACGCCTCTTTGCAGGATGAACCGAACGTGAAGAGTCCGTGGTTCATCAACACCATGCCCACCACACCTTCGTGCGCTTGTTTCGCCCACGTGGCGCGGACTTTGCGCGCAAGATCGAAACCGGGCATCACGTAAGGAACGACCACGACTTCGTCGGCAAACACCTCGCGAATTCGTGCCTCGCCGTCTTGGAGGTTGGTGAGCGTCACGATCACGTCGGCATGACTGTGCATCACCGCAACATGCGGCAGAAATGCGTGCAGCAAGGACTCGACGGAGGGCGCCGGAGCTTCAGGGTCGAGCCTGGCCGCGAGCAATTCGCGCATCATGTCCGGATCGGAGAGTGTTTCGAGTTCGAGTAGTGCCGCGAGCCGATTGATCGGCATCGGTGCAAATCCGGGGCGGTCGATTGTGGCCAAGTCCCATCCCGATCCCTTGACATAAATCGCATCGACTGAATCACCAGTGATGTCGCGCCACGGTGCCTTTACTGAGGTGTTACCCCCGCCGTGCAAGACGAGCGATTCATCGCGTCCGAGCAGTCGTGAGGCGAGCACGAGTTCGTCGAGTGCATCCGCGTTCTGCGGCAGTAACGAAGGATCGAACACCATGCAGGTGTTCGGAAGGCTAGTGGTGGTGGTGCGCGAACGAACCCACTAGACCGATCTCACCAGGTGGGGCGTGCGGAAACTCCACCGTCCACGACGAGGTTGGTGCCGGTGATCCAGCGAGCCATGTCGGAGCACAGAAAGACACAGGCATCGGCGACGTCTCGTGGCGTGCCCAGTCGTCCGAGTGGTGCCTTTTCCATCCATCTCGCGACGCCTTCCGGCCACTCCTTGTCGATGTCCGTCCGAGCGATCAGGCCGGGGGAGACCGAGTTCACTCGAATGCCGAACGCACCGAATTCAAGTGCTGCAACTTTGGTGTGAGTGATCAACGCGGCTTTGGACACGCCGTAGTGACCATGTCCTGCCACGGGCGCGATGCCTTCGATCGAAGCGATGTTGACGATCGACCCTTCGCTTTTCGCACCGACGATGTGGTGGGCAAAAGCTTGGCTCATTCGGTGGCATGCAGTCACGTTCGTGTCGATCATTGAGTCCCATTGCTCGTCGGTCATGTCGAGCAGACCCGCGAGCGGCTGGATGGCCGCATTGTTGATCACCGCGTCCACTCGGCCGTACCGCGCAAGCGCGGCTTCGATCACTTGCGCTGGGCCCTTGGTCGAGGTGAGATCTGCCTGCACCGTCATCGAGTTGCCACTCGGCGTGGGTGGTGTGCCTCGATGGTGGTGCATCACTACCTGTGCGCCTGCTTCCTCGAACCGCTTCGCGATACCTGACCCGATCGTTCCCGAGGCCCCCGTCACCACGACGACACGTTGCGCAAGATTGATCTCAATCATCAATCCTCACTGTATTGACGGTGACAGCGGGACACCCGTACCCTTTCGGCGATGACGACGCGACTGGAAACCGTGGTGTGGGTGAACGGTGCTGTCGAATTCGTCGACCAGACCTTGTTGCCGCATCAAGAAGTGATGAGGCGGTGCGACACAGTTGATCTGGTGATCGATGCCATCGTTCGACTGGTGGTGAGAGGTGCGCCGGCAATCGGTGTTGCTGGTGCCTATGGCGTGGCTCTCGCTGCATCAATGCATCATCCGGTGACCGATGCAGAGAAGTTCCATGCCGATGTGAAGAGGATCCGCGATGCACGACCAACGGCAGTGAACCTTGCACGAATGGTCGACCGCACTGCGGTAGCGAAGTCTTTCGAGGAAGCGTTGCACATCGCGGATCAAATTCGTGAAGAAGAGCGTGTTGCGTCGATCAACATGGGCGAACTCGGTGCCGACTTCCTTCTCGAGCACTGCGGTGATCGCCCCCTTCGCGTCATGACTATTTGCAACACCGGTGCATTGGCGGCAATCGAACGCGGCACTGCTCTCGCGGTGATCCAGACGCTGCATGAACGGGGCAAGCTCGCTGAGGCATTGCCACTCGAGACGAGACCGTTGTTGCAGGGTGGTCGCTTGACTGCGTGGGAGTTGCAGCGAATGGGTGCGCCGTTCAGATTGCTGGTGGATTCGGCGGCTGCATCGCTACTTGCTCGTGGTTACGCGGATGCAATCGTGACGGGCGCCGACCGAATTGCCGCCAATGGCGACACTGCCAACAAGGTGGGCACATTTTCGCTTGCGCTCGCCGCGCAGTACGCGAAGGTGCCATTCGTGGTGGTGGCACCGGAATCGACAGTGGATGTAAGTACGCGATCGGGTGCCGACATCCACATCGAAGAGCGCTCCTCCGACGAGGTGGTGTCGTTCAAGGGAATTGCCATTTCTCCGGCAGGTACGAAGGCGATCAATCCCGCCTTCGACGTCACCCCCGTTTCTTTGATCGAGGCGCTCGTCACCGACAAGCGGGTAGTGCGTTTTCGCCGAGGGGAGCAGATTTCCTAGGCCCAGCAGCGCCTCGTCGAGGAGGGTATTTTTCTACCGTCAGGGGTTCGGACAGCCCCGTCAAACGCTTGCCAGTTCTAGGTTTGAGGGCAACCCCCATGAAGTTCTTCTTCCGAATCGTCTTGCTCGTCGGCTCGCTGGCGATCGCCCCATCGGTTGCCCATGCCGACGACACGGTCACGGACGGCACTCGCACCTTGACGGTGTCGCAGTCAGCAGGGTTGTCGGAATCTGGTCAGACGATCACCGTCAGTGGCTCTGGGTATGACGTCAACAAAGGAATCTACGTAGCCCTGTGCGTTGCCACGCCGAAGGGTGTCTTGCCGTCGCCATGCGGAGGCGGCGTGGACATGGAAGGCGATGGTGGGGCATCGGTATGGATCTCGGACAATCCACCCAGTTACGCGGCGGGCTTACCGCGACCATACGGGCCAGGCGGCTCGTTCCGCGTCAATTTCAAGGTGGGTCCGGTCATCGACAAGTTCAACGATTGTCGAGCCGTGCGTTGCGCGATCGTGACGAAGAGCGATCACACGATCAACTCCGATCGGTCGCAGGATCTACAAATTCCGGTGACGTTTCTCGGTACTGCTCCTACCACGACTGTCAAGCCCGGTTCTTCAAAGACGAGTGTGACGACGGTGGTCGCCTCAACGACAACGGAAGTCGGACAGGTTGCCGAAGGTGAAGTCACATCGACAACGGTGGCCGAGCAGGTGACCACGACGACGGAAGAAGTCGTGGAGGTGACGGTCGTGGACAACGTCGATGATCTCGTCTTGATCGCCACTCAGGACGAAGATCGGCGATGGTTTCCACCGCGGTCGCTCATTTTCGGAGTGTCACTGATTCTCGTGCTGGCTGTGATTTTCGCATTGAGGCGCCGTCGATGAAGAGAGTGCTGTTTGCCGCTGTGCTGGTGCTGGCATCATGCGGATCATCTGCTGGTACTGCGGATGAAGACGAGGTTCGCATCATCACGATGTCGGCTGGAATCACCGAGAGCGTGTTTGCGCTGGGACTTGGCGATCGGGTGGTGGGCAAGGACCTGTCGAGCACCTTGGCGGCTGCAGCGGATCTACCGATTGTCACTTCGGGTCACGATGTGAGTGCCGAGTCGGTGCTGGCGCTTCGACCATCACTTGTCTTGGTGGACGAGGACACTGGACCCAAAGAGGCGCTCGACCAAATCGCAGCTACCGGTGTGCGAGTGGAGACGATCGAGAAGGCCACGACGGTTGACGAGATCGGTCCTCGTCTTCGTTCGATTGCCCAACTACTTGGCGTCGTCGATCGTGGGGAGGCGGTCGCTCAGGAGATCTCCGATCAGTTGGCAAGTTTCGATTGGCCGAGTGTCACACCGCCGACGGTGGCATTCGTCTATTTGCGCGGAACGGCGAGCGTGTATCTGATTGGCGGGCCGGATTGTGGCCCCGATTCATTGATCGCAGCAGCCGGCGGGATCGACGCGGGGACGAAGGCAGGGCTCGTGCAGCCCTTCACCACCTTCACGCCGGAAGCGCTGGTGAAATCCCAGCCGGACATCTTGCTCGTCACCACGACCGGCCTCGATTCGGTGGATGGCATCGACGGACTCCTTGGTCTTGCCGGTGTAATGCAAACTCCGGCTGGTCAAAACCGCAGGATCATCACGATCGAGGACGGCCTTTTGTTCAGTTTCGGGCCGCGAACTCCCGGACTCATCTCTTCTCTGCATGACGAGATGCGCCGTTTGATGGGAGTTGGGTCGTGAACAACCGTCGTGCGCTCGCCGTGTATCTCAATCCGTTTGTGGTGGGTGCGGTGTTGCTCGCACTCCTGATCACGACGATTTTTGTTTCATCCGCGGTGGGTGCGTATCCGGTTTCGCTCGGTGAGCTGACGCAGTCGCTCCTGTCGCGAATCGGCCTTGGCGGTGCTGCCGTGCTCGATCCGATTACCGAAGATGTGGTGTGGGTGATTCGTCTGCCGCGAATCCTGCTCGGCGTGGTGGTGGGCGCGGCACTTGGTTGCGCAGGCGGCGTGATGCAAGGCGCATTCGGCAATCCACTCGCCGAGCCCGGCATCGTGGGCGTGTCGTCGGGAGCAATGCTCGGAGCCGCATTGCAGATCGTCACGGGTTTCTCGCCGCTCGGTGTGTGGACCCTGCCGCTCGCCGCCTTCCTTGGCGGGCTTTTTGCCGTGGTGATCGTGTACTTCACGTCGCGTAGTAACGGTCGCACCGAAGTGCTCACGCTGATCCTCATGGGTATTGCGCTCAATGCGCTTGCATCTGCAGCAATTGGATTCCTCGCGTATGTCGCCGACGACGCATCGCTTCGTTCCTTGGCGTCATGGACACTTGGCTCGTTGGCCCAAGCGACTTGGGGCAAGTTAGGTGTGGTGGCTCCTGTGGCACTCATCGGTGCGGTTGGTGCGATGTCGCTCTCACGCACGCTCGACTTGTTGTCGCTCGGCGACCATCAGGCACGTCATCTCGGGGTGAACGTGGAGCGAGCTCGAGTTCGTGTCTTGTTGGTGGTGGCACTCCTTGCCGCGTCAGCCGTGGCAGTTTCGGGAGTGGTGCTCTTCGTGGGCCTCATCGTGCCGCACATCGTTCGCGCGCTCGTCGGCCCGGCTCACCGCGCATTGTTGCCACTGTCGATCCTGCTCGGCGCGGTGGTCGTGACGATTGCCGACACGGTCGCGCGCACGATTGTCGACCCCGCAGAGTTGCCATTGGGAGTAGTAACCGCGCTCGTCGGTGCACCGGTATTCATTTGGCAGATCCGCAAGTTGCGCAAGGTGCACGGAGCCTGGGCATGAGAGTGAGCATCGAGATGCGAGGTGCAACGCTGCAACGCGGCGACCTCGTGGTGTGCGCCGGCGTAGATGCAGAGTTTCGCGGGGGCGAGTTCGTTGCGATCGTGGGGCCCAACGGGGCAGGCAAGTCAAGCATGCTCGCATTGCTTGCGGGCGACATCGAACCGTCCTCTGGTTCCGTTCTGCTCGATGGTTCACCGATCAGTGCAGTCGACTCGAAACTGCTGGCTCGTCGGCGCGCAGTGATGACCCAGTCGAACGAAGTCACGTTTCCCTTCGGCGTGCGAGAGGTGGTGGAGATGGGTCGCTACCCGTGGGCAGACACCCCTCGGCAAGGTGACGATCAGCTCATGGTGCAGGAGTCGATGACTCGGGTGGAGGTCGACTATCTCGAGGCGCGCAAGATCACTGCGCTTTCCGGCGGAGAGCGAGCCCGAGTAGCTCTCGCGCGTGTGCTTGCTCAAGACACCGAGGTACTCATTCTCGATGAACCCACATCGGCGCTCGACATTCGGCACCAGGAGTTGGTGCTCCAACTCCTCAAAGAGCGTTCGCAGGCTGGTGCGCTCGTGATCGTGGTATTGCACGACGTTGAAGCTGCTGCTGCGTATGCCGATCGCGTGGTGCTCCTCGAGCATGGCCGAGTGCGAGCAAATGGCCTACCGAGCTCGGTGCTCAGTTCGGCGTTGTTGACCGAGGTGTACCAGTATCCAGTGCACGTATCTGGTGACTCCTCAGCTCTCTCGATTGCACCCGATCGAAAACTTTCAAGAAACCCCAATCCCCTAAAAGGAGAACAGCAATGAAGAAGACCAACACACTTGTCCGTTGGATTGGTGCTGCGGCAATTGCCGCAGCGACGTTTGCCGTAGCGCCCCAGGCCCAGGCCGCCACCGACGGCCCAACGGCAACGATGAAGGGCTCTTCGCGTGTCAGCAACATCGGCACCTCGTTGATCACGATCGAAGGCAAGGGCTTCACGAACTTGGCAGTAGGTAATCGCCCGCCGCTCGCCGGCAAGGCAACCGGCGTGTATGTCGTGTTCGGTCGGTTCGATGACGTCTGGAAGCCCTCAGTCGGCGCGCCTGCGTCGAGCCGTCGCACGGTGCTGTCTTCGCAGATGTGGGCATTGCCTGCAACATCGCGTCCATTCGTCGATCCCACGGGCACCAATCCGAACGTGATCACCATGGACGACGCTGGCAACTTCACCGCACAAGTTCCTGTTAGCGCAATTGACGGCACCGGTAAGTACGGGATCGCGGTGTACCCGGCAAGCGGTGCAATCAACGCGGCTCATGAGTTCATGTTCGAGCTCACCTTTGCCAGCCCGTTCAACCCGCTTGTTGGCCAGAAGAGCAACATTGTGGCTCTCGCGGGTTATGCGGGCCTTGAAGTGAAGGCGAACTCGAAGGTCTCTGCAACCGTGCGCAGCGACTCCCGCTCGCTCTGCAAAGTGAGCGGCAAGGTAATCGAGGCGACGAAGGCGGGGCGCTGTGTGACATTCATCAGCGTGCGCACCGGCGACACCACGGTCATCAAGCGCCTGCCACTCACCATCACCAAGAAGTAGGAGTTGACATACCCCCTGGGGAGAGATACCCTAGGGGGTATGTGTATCAAGGTGTTGTGTGACGAGTGCGAAAAGCCGACCTACGAGGGATGTGGTCAACACATCGAACAAGTACTAGGCGATGTCCCGGAAGCGGAACGTTGCCACTGCCGCGAAACGGCCATCATCAAGTAGGTGAGTAGCTAGTCGAGTGAAATGGACATCTATACACAAAGTGCAATTGTCCCATTGATGAGTAATTGCAGAGAATGAACATTCGTTTCTTGTAGCTCGGTACGGCACCCGATCAACTTTGGTTCTAGGGTTCGCCCTTGGTGAACCTCGGTTCACAGCAAACCCCCCGAACAAAGGACCAATAATGAAAAAGGCAATTGCTTTCGCCGCAGTGGCAGCGTTGACGCTGGCCGCTTGTGGCTCGGACAACGAGTCCACCGAAGACACCGCCGCTGACATGACGGAGGAAACCTCCGAGATGACAGATGAGACCGCAGCTGGTGACATTGTTGCCGTAGCGAGCTCCACCGAGGGGTTCTCCACTCTGGTAGCGGCGCTTGAAGCTGCTGGCCTCGTCGAGACACTCCAGGGCGAGGGTCCGTTCACCGTTTTTGCGCCAACAGATGACGCGTTTGCTGCACTCCCCGAGGGTCTTCTCGAGAAGTTGTTGCTACCGGAAAACGTCGCAGTGCTCACGTCGATCCTCACGTACCACGTGGTGCCGGGTCTCGTGATGTCTGCTGACGTAATGGCAGGAGACGTGGCAACGGTGGAGGGCTCGACCATTGCAATCGCTACTGATGCAGGCGTCACCGTAAACGGAGCCAACGTGACTTCGGTTGATGTCGCTGCAAGCAACGGCGTGATCCATGTGATCGATCAGGTCATCGTTCCGCCGACCGTCGATCTGAACAGCCTCTAAATCACGAAGTTATTCGGCAAGGGCCGCCAGTTCGACCGCATTAAAGCGGTTGGCTGGTGGCCTTTGCATTGAATAAGTGCGTTTGAATCCGTCCTAGGCTCGCCCCAATGGCTGAACCAATCACTGAGTTCATTGGTGTCTACGACGCTGATTCCACGATCCTTGGCGAGATTGGTTATTGGTTGGGTGCTCGGTTCGGCGTTCGGCACTGCTCACTTTGTGACATCACACACGGTTTGTTCGCGGAGAGAAATGATTGGAAACGGTGTCGAGAGTCGATGTCGGTGCCGATAATCACGTATCACCGAAACGATGCGCCGAATGAGGTTCTCAATGTGGTGAATGGAGTGTTTCCCTGTGTCATTGCGCGCAGCAGTAGCCAGATCTCGATTGTGCTTGGTCCGCAGGAACTCGAACTACTCGATGGTTCTCCGGAAGCCCTGGTGAATCGTCTCAACGAACTCGTGGTCTGATTGGCAAACAGCAGTCTCGGTAACCTGAGAGCGGTTCGCCTCCGTAGCTCAGTGGATAGAGCAACGGTTTCCTAAACCGCAGGTCGTAGGTTCGATTCCTACCGGGGGCGCCACTTCGGGTCGGGATCGGTCAATGTCCGGGTTGTGTGACCTGCAGTCCAGCGGCCTGCGCGGCGTCCGAGAGTTTTCCGTCATAGGTGATGAATGTGTCGAGCTCGGTTGCTATCTCGAGCGCGGTGGCGAGGTGAATGGCATCCAAAGTACGGAGTTGGGCGGGCTTGACCCGTGCCGCGGCGGCGAGAACGTCTCGCGAAACCTCCATCTGGGCTACTACTGAGAGAACTCGTGGTGCGGCATCGTGTGCAGTTGGCGCAACACGTGTCACTGCGCGGCGGAGTTCCGTCTCCGAAATGGCAGATGTGACCATGAGTTGTGCACGCTTGAGAAAAGTGCGGAGAGCATGTGACTCTGGCTCACGAATGACCAACTTGGCAAGAGCCGATGAATCGAGGTAGCAGCGCACGTCAGTCTTGATTGCGATCATCAATGATCGCTTGGGCGAGACTTAGCCCATTTGGTGCCTTCATGGGCGCGGGCAAGTCATCGAGACTCTCGGTTGCGGGCTGAAGTTGCCCGGATTCGATGAGATCGTCGATGCGAGATTTTTGGAGTGGAATGAGTTGAGCAACTGGCCGACCCCGATCCGTCACCAGGAGCCACTTTCCGCGGGCAACTTTGGCGACGACTTCGGAAGCGTTCTGTTTGAGTTCGCGAATGCCTACCGTCTCCATGTTCTACAAAGTAGCACAAGGGCGTCTTGACTAGTTTTCCTCGGCTTCATTGGGCGATCCGGTGGTACTTTCGCCCCATGACTGAACCCACGAAAGGTGTACTTCCCGTCGTTGGCCTCATCGGGCTTGGCAATCTCGGCAACCCGATGGCCCTCAGTGCACTTGCGGCTGGATACAAGATGGTCGTGCACAGCCTCTCGAAAGCTGAAGCGACGAATCTGCTCGAGCGAGGAGCGAAGTGGGTGGACAGCGTCGCTGAAGTAGGGGCGCAGAGCGATGTGGTGATCACGGTGTTGCCTGCGCCAAAGCATGTTCGCGAGATCATGATCGGAAGCGGCGGTGCACTCGAGCAGATGAAGCCTGGATCAACATTCATCGACATGAGCACGTCTTCGGTCGAGGTGGCCGAGGAGATCAAGGCAGTGGCGGCGCCCCGAGGAATCGCAGTGATGGAGGCGCCAGTTTCGTTTCTCGCTAAGGCGCCAATAGGTGAATCGCGAACTGGTGCCTCGCTGCAGATTTTTGTAGGTGGAGCAGAAGAAGACTTCGCGAAGCACTTGCCACTGTTTCAGGCACTTGGTGGAATGCCGGGGCAGATCTATTACGCAGGACTGAATGGCGCCGGCTATGGCATCAAGGTGCTGTTGAACCTGCTGTGGTTTATTCATGCCGCCGGCACGTCCGAAGTATTGGCAATTGCCTCAAAACTGGGACTAGATCTCCGCGTGCTGCAACAGGCACTGTGTTCTTCACCGTCTCAATCGAACTTCTTGCAGTACGACATCAACAGTGTGTTCGAGCGGGGAAACTACGACGATGGATTCACGATTGACCTGGTATGCAAGGACATTCAGCTCGGTCTGGGACTGGGTGAGAAGACGGGGATCGACATCCCCGTGTCCAGAATCGTGGAGGAAGTCCATCAGCGTGCCCTGCAAATGTATGGCCCGAAGTCTGGTGAGATGTCGGTAGTCAAGCTGTACGAGGATGCGGCAGGTGCGCCGTTCCGGCCCTGACTCTGATCAGTGCGGGTAGCGCTTGATGGCTGCTTCAATCTCGGCTTCTGCGGCCTTGACGTCGGCCCATTCACCAATACTCGACTCTTTGCCCGGCTCGATCAATTTGTAGATCTCGAAGAAGTTCGCAATCTCCGTCAGAAGAAAGTCGGGCGCATCGTTCAGGTTTTTGTAGTGCTCGTAACGCGCGTCACGTGATGGCACACATAGCACTTTTGCATCGGGACCCTTTTCATCCGACATCCAGAAGACACCGATGGGGCGGGCCCAGAGATGACAACCCGGGAAGGTGGCTTGCGGCAACAGTATGAGTGCGTCGAGTGGATCACCATCTTCGCCGAGTGTTCGCGGGAAGAATCCGTAGTCGAGTGGGTACTGCGTGGCGGTGAAGAGTGTCCGGTCCAGCCAGATCTCGCCAGTGTCGTGATCCATCTCGTATTTGTTGCGCGATCCCTGCGGAATTTCCACGATCATCTCGATTTCCATGGATCCTGTCTATCTGCCGACAGACTGGAGAACCATGTCATCAATTGTCGTCAGTGAATTGGAGTACGGGCCGCCGGGTGGCGACCAACTCTTTTTCGACGTGAGCTTTCGCGTGACTCCAGGTGAACACGCGGCCATAGTTGGAGCTAACGGCGTGGGCAAGAGCACGATCCTGCGCATCTTGGCGGGGGCAATCGAAGCTGACGCAGGTGAGTTCGCCATTGGCGGAACGATGCTCTACATGACACAAGACGTGGGCATGTCTCGGCCGAACGACACGATTCGCGAGATGCTGATCGAAGTTGCGCCCGCTGCTCTGCGTGACGCGGGGCGAGCACTCATCGCGGCAGAGAAGGCGATGGCATCGGGAGAGGATGACGGCATCGGGTATGCCAACGCATTGTCCAACTGGGGTGACTTGGGCGGATACGAACTCGAGGCACAGTGGCAGGCTTCGGCTCAGCGAAGTGTGAAAACGCAGGTCGACGACGTGTCCACCCGGCTCGTCTCGGAACTTTCTGGTGGTGAGCGCAAGAGACTTGTGCTCGACTTGCTGCTCACTTCAGGCGCCGACGTGTTGTTGCTGGACGAGCCCGACAACTACCTCGACATCCCCACCAGAGAATGGTTGGAAGAGGAACTGCGCAAGTGCAAGTCCACGATCTTGATGGTGAGCCATGACCGCACACTGCTTGAGCGCTGTTCCACCAAGGTGATTGCGATTGAAGGCGCGGGTTGTTGGGTGCACGGCGGATCGTTCGCCACATTCCCTGAGGCGAGAGAAAAACGCCAGGAACTCCTTGGTGATCGACTGAAGCGATGGAACGACGAAGAGCGGAGACTGTTCCATCACATGAAGATCATGAAGCAGCGCGCAGCACAGAACTTCAAGAACGCCACGAAGGCGAATGCGGCCGAGACGAGATGGGAAAAGTTCGTCGCGGCCGGGCCACCACCACCTCCCGTTCCCGATCAACAGATTTACGTCCGTCTGCGCGGAGCCGACTCGGCAAGGCGAGTGGCGCGGCTCGAAGACGTGTCGGTCAACGATCTGTTTTGGCCATTTAGCGACGACGTGATGTTCGGCGAACGAGTGGGGCTGATTGGCCCGAATGGAACGGGGAAAACCCATCTTCTCAAGGTGTTGTCCGGAGAATTACAGCCGACGAATGGTTCGGTGTCGTTTGGTCCGCGAACCTCTGTCGGTGTGTTCACCCAAGTCAATGATCGCCCCGACTTTCTCGGGCGAGAGTGCATCGACATCGTGCACGACCGCATCTCGGATGAAGAGAAGGCCATGAAAACTCTCGCGCGGTATGGGCTGCGAAACAATGCGCGCCAGAAGTTTGAGACATTGTCGGGCGGACAAAAGGCACGACTCGAAATCCTCCGGTTGGAGATCGAAGGACACAATGTTTTGCTCCTGGACGAGCCCACCGACAACCTCGATATCGAATCCTCAGAATCCCTGGAGAAGGCACTGGATGGCTTCGAAGGGACGGTGGTGGCAGTGAGCCACGACCGAACCTTCCTCGCACAATTCGATCGTTTCATCATGATCACCGATGACGGTGAGGTGTACGGGTTACCTGACTTCGAGATCGCTTTGGCAGGCCTGCAGAAACCAAAGAACTTGGCAACGCTGAAGTTGGCCAAGCCCCTTCACGTCATTGGCGACTAGCGCAAGGAATCAAGTAGCGAGTTCAACCTCGACGAGCGTGTCAAAAAAGGCGACTCCGCCACCCCAGTCCGCAGGCCGGTCATTCGTCAGCACGTTGACGGTGTTGCCGTCGCGTGTGCGCGAGCCTGACCATCCGTAGGGGACGATCACCGTGCCACGGTGGGATCTTGGGATCGCCTGCACTCGTGCAACGACCTCGATAGAACCTCGGTCGTTGAAGACCTTCACAATGTCACCGTCGGAGATGTTCCTTACCGCAGCATCTTCGGCAGTGAGCTCGCAGTACATCTCGCCCTCGGGCTTGGCGTGCGCTTCAAAGTGGGAATACGACGTGTTGAGGAAACGCTGATGAACTTTGGGAGACATCAGGGCAAGTGGATACTTCATGCCCTGGGTGGAATGGGCACTCTCCGTGACTGGCCGATACTCGGGCAACCTCCCATGTCCCAACCGTTCGAGTTCAGCGTTCACAAACTCGTGTCTGCCGGAAGAGGTGGCGAAATTGCCTTCTGCATATGGTCGATGGTCGGTGGGCAAAGGCAACCGGACAAAACCGTCCTGCCTAAGCATCTCGGCGTCGATGCCTATCAGATAGTTCGCGATCAGTGATTCGTCGGATTCGAACAGATCTGGTTCAGTGAATCCCATAGCCCGCGCAAGTCGCCGCCACAGTTCCGTGTTGGGCACACTCTCGCCAAGAGGCTCGATGGCCTTGTGGTTGAAGCCGAGATAGAGGTGACCCCACGATGGAACCACGTCGTCTTGTTCGATCTGTGTACATGCCGGGAAGATCACATCGGCGAAACGTGCGGTGTCAGTCATGAATTGCTCGGATACCACCGTGAACAGGTCCTCCCGCTGCAGCCCCCTCATGATCAGTGCGGACTCAGGCACCGATCCCACCGGGTTGCCGTTGTAGACAAACAGTGCTTTGACAGGTGGATCAAGGTCGTCGGTGGTGAGCGCCCAGCCAAGGCGGTTCATGCTGATTCCCCGGCGCAGCTGTGAGGAGGGATTGGTCGGGCCTTCCAACCATGATTCGTTTACGAACTTTCCCGCGTATGAACCAACGCTCCTCGAATAACCGCCACCTCGGTGTTTCCAAGCGCCCGTGAGAGAGGGGAGGCACACGATCGTCCTGAAGAACTGTGCACCATTCTCGTGATGCTCGGCGCCGATCAGCGTTCGGATAAATGTTGGTTTCGTCGTGCCATATTCACGAGCCAAATTCTCGATCACCTGTGCGTCCACTCTGCAGATCGAGGAAGCACGCTCTGGTGTCCATGTGGCGACGTGTTCGACCAATTCTTCGAATCCCGAAGTGTGGCTCTGCACGTAGTCCACGTCGACCAGATGATCGCGGATGAGCACGTGCACCATTGCCAACATCAGTGCAACGTCGGTTCCCTGCAGTGGTTGAATGAACTGGTCTGCGGCATCGGCAGTCACAGTCCGGATCGGGTCAATAACGATCACTTTGGCCCCGTTTGCCCGAGCTTCCTCGATAAATGGCCAAAGATGGCGGTTGGTGAGCCGTGTATTGGTGCCCCAAAGAAGGATCAACTTGGCGTATCTGACATCCATCGGGTCATTCGTGAGGGAAGAGCCGATCGCACTCGCGGTGGCGATGCGCGCCGTGTCGCCACACAGTGAGTCGACTTGGATGGATGCGCCGAGTCGGGCAAAGAATCGTTGGTCCAATGAGCTGCGCATGAGCGCGCCTTGGGTTCCCGCGTCTCCCCAGGGCAGCACTGATTCACTTCCGAATTGCGAAATCGATGTTCCGACACGATCGGCGACGAGTGCGAGGGCCTCGTCCCAGGTTGCCGTTCGAAACTCTCCTGCGCCTTTGGTGCCAATTCGGATGAGTGGAGAGAGAATTCGTTCGGGGCTATACACCCGATCGAGGAATCTGTTGACCTTGGGGCACAGTTCACCCAATGAATAAGGATGATTGGAGTTTCCTCTCATCTTGACGGCCCGACCGTTTTCGACCGTTACTTCCCATCCGCAGGAGTCTGGACAGTCGTGATGACACGTGCCGAGAACAGTGTGGGAAATCACCAGAAAAGTATGCCAAATACCTTCTATTAGGTATCCCTAACAAATGGTGTTAGCGTTACCCCATGCGCGCAACAAGCTTTCGGGACCCTCACCTGAAGTCAATTTCTCTACTTTTTTCACTAGCTCTCGTCGCGGTGGTGTCTGCGTGTGGCGGTAACTCCGACTCGGAGAGTGATTCCGCAACTCGTCTCGTAACGGTGTACACGGGTCGCCACTACGGCATCGAGCCCGTTTTCGAAGAGTTCACTGCAGAGACTGGCATCGAGGTTCGGTTCACGACGGGCTCGGATCCTGAGCTTCGTGCTCGTCTGGAAGCGGAGGGCGCGAATACACCGGCAGACCTGATCATGACTGCTGACGCCGCAAACATTGCTCTTGCGGCCGAGGCAGGATTGCTTGCAACCGTAGATAGTGAAACCTTGCGCAGTGCGATTCCGAAGGAGTTGCGCGCTGCTGACAACACGTGGTTTGCCCTCAGCCGTCGCTTGCGAGTGATCATGTCGTCTTCCGAGCGAGTAGACGACGCCCCCACGACCTATGCGGAAGTCGGCGATCCGAAGTGGAAGGGAAGATTGTGCCTTCGACCAAGTACGCACCCGTACACGCAGTCGCTCGTGTCGGCGTTGATCAACAACTTGGGTTCTGATGATGCACGCGCGATCGTTGATTCGTGGGTAGCGAACGACCCTCTGTACATCAACTCCGACACCGACATGTTGAAGGCAATCGTCGCGGGTGACTGCGATATCGCGCTTGCCAATAGTTATTACTTGGGGCGTTTGCTTACCGAGGATTCGACAATTCCGGTGTCCTTGACCTGGCCCGATCAAGAAGGATTCGGTGCGCATCTCAACATCAGCGCAGCAGGTATCACGGTGAACGCGGCACATCCCAAGGAAGCTCGCGAGTTGCTCGAATGGCTTGCCACGAAAGGGCAGAAGTTGTTCAGCGACACGAACAACGAATACCCGGCAGACCCCACGGTCGAACCAAACGAGATCCTTTCTGGCTTCGGCAGTTTCAAAGCCGACATCAATTCGGTGCGCGAACTGGGTCGCTTGAACCCAGCGGCAGTCGAGCTGCTTTCTGCAGCCAGCTACGAATAGGGATCGCTTGGACGCCATTTCGGTGCGACGACCCGGCGTCTGGTTTGGGTGGACGACGATTCTCGCGGTCGTTGCCGTCGTCGCATCACCGATCGTCGTCCTGGCATGGTCATTGATCGATCCCTCCACCAACGTGTGGGCAGAGCTGTGGCGAACTCGCCTGCCTGGAATGATCATCGAAACCGCGTTGCTTCTCGTTTCGGTGGTGTTTGGGGCAGTCGTCTTCGGAACTGGTCTCGCCTGGTTGGTGAGCGCATTTGAGTTTCCCGCTCGCCGAGTGGTGGGTTGGCTCCTCGTCACGCCATTGGCAATTCCTGGTTATGTCGGTGGGTTCGTGTGGCTCGAAACGATGTCTGACGTGGTGGGTGCTCGAGAGGCCCGCTCGTTGTGGCTCTGTGCCGTAGTCCTCGTGTTGTCGCTTTACCCGTACGTGTACTTGTTTGCTCGTGCGTCGTTCGTGGATCAAGGCGAGGATTCTCTCGCTGTTGCACGCAGTCTCGGCGCAGGAAAGGCTGGTGTGTTCTTTCGTGTTGCGCTGCCTGCGGCTCGGCCCGCCATCGCAGCAGGTGCAGCGCTGGTGGCGATGGAGACTCTTACCGACATCGGAACAGTTCGATTGTTCAATGTGAGCACCTTGGCGGACGGCGTGATGCGCGTCTGGTTCGGCACGGGAGATTTGGGTGCAGCAACCGAATTGGCGAGTGCGCTCACCGGAGCAGCAGTGCTGTTGATCACCTTCGAGCGACTACTTCGCAGTGGGGGGCGTCGCTCACGGGGTTCGACCGAGGCAGCCATGAATCCACGTCCACTCACGAAGGCGGGTGTGGTCGCGGCCATTGCCGTCACCTTGGCAATGCTGGTCATTGCCGTGGGTATTCCTCTTCTTCGGCTGTTCTTCTGGGCGAGTGAGTCGGTTCGCGCAGGCACTGCAGTGACGGTGGCAGGTGGAGTAACGCATCACCTGGGCAACACGATGCTGTTGGCGGGAAGTGCCGCGGTCGTGAGCATCGTTGTCGGAACAATTCTTGCGCTCACGGTTGCACACCGCGGGCGAGTAGCCCGAGTGGTGGGACGAATCTCCACCGTTGGATATGCGATGCCGGGGCCAGTAGTGGCCGTTGGCGCGGTAGTCATGCTCGCCGCACTCGATCGTCGCGGATGGTTGCCTGACGGGTTCCTTCTCGTGGGTTC
This sequence comes from Ilumatobacteraceae bacterium, assembly GCA_017856375.1. Lineage (GTDB taxonomy): Bacteria > Actinomycetota > Acidimicrobiia > Acidimicrobiales > Ilumatobacteraceae > UBA3006. The sequence continues at coordinate 18,525 of JAFMFC010000013.1, forward strand.
GGTAGCGGGTCTCGTATTTGCGTTGGTCGTGCGTTTTCTTGCCGTCGGTTATCAAGGTGTCGAGGCGAGTCTCGATCGAGTGCCGACGACGGCAACGGAGAGTGCTCGCGTGCTCGGCGCAGGCCCCGTTCGAACCGCAGTTGCCATCGAACTTCCTGCCGCGCGCTTCGGGGTGATGGCAGCCTTCGCATTGTTGTGTGTGGACATGGTGAAGGAATTACCCATCACCTTGCTCTTGCGTCCATTTGGCGTGGACACATTGTCGGTGTGGGTGTGGCAGGCCACGTCCGAAAGCCTGTGGGAGCAAGCAGCCGTACCCTCTTTGGTGATGGTTGTCATCGGGATGTTTGCCGTGGGAGCTCTCCTGGTGGCGCTCGAACGCGGTGCGGAGTTGGTGTCGTGATGTACGCCTTGGAAGCAGCGGGACTTCGAGTTCATTTCGCCGATCGTGAGGTTCTTGCCGGCGTCGACATTGCCGTCAGCCCGGGTGAGTTAGTCACTCTCGTTGGCCCGAGCGGTTGTGGCAAGTCCACGCTGCTTCGAGCAATCGCTGGACTCCGTGCGGTTCATGAGGGGAGAGTCTCATTGTCAGGTGTCGACGTCACGAATCTTCCCGCAGAGAAGCGGCGAGTCGGTCTCGTGTTTCAGGACAATGCGCTTTTTGGGCATCTTCGGGTAGAGGGAAACGTTGCGTTCGGCCTACGACACCTTCCCAAGAACGAGAGACGACAGCGCGTGGCAGAGGTTCTCGAGCTGGTGAAACTCGGCCATCTTGCTCGCCGCTATCCGCATCAACTCTCAGGCGGTGAGCAGCAGCGCGTAGCGGTGGCCCGTGCGCTGGCGCCCAAGCCTGCAGTGGTATTGCTCGATGAGCCCTTCGGTGCTCTCGACGAAGTTCTGCGTGAGGAGTTGGGCTGGGAGATTCGAGAGATTCTGACCAAGCAGAACACGGCGGCCATCCTCGTCACACACGATCGACATGAGGCAATCACTCTTGGAGACCGGGTAGCCGTGATGGGTGGGGGAAAGATCCTGCAGTGTGCTCCACCGCGCGAGGTATACGAGCGGCCGATCAATCGTTTCGTCGCCGACTTCCTCGCTGTTGCGTCGTACGTAAAGACAGAGTCGGGAGTAGAAGAATTGGTTCGACCACATCAGCTTCGTGTCAGCGCTGGTGGACGGCACAAGGTTTTGCGTGTGGAGTTCCTCGGCGCGACAAGTCGGTACACGATCAAGGCGGCGGACGGTTCGCTCCTGATTTCGGATGTGGGCCCCACTGAGCAGTTGGCAGTGGGCGCTGCGTGCAGCGTTGAAGTGCTGCGCGGTTAGATCTCCGAGATCCGTTCTCGCACCATTGCCTGGAGTAGTGAGGCGTTGACCTTCCAGTCGAGTGGGATCCGCACTGTGTGCTTGCTCACTTCAAGACTCTTCAATCGAGGTGCAAGCGTGTCCAACACTTGTTTGCTGTGCGGGTTGATCAATAGATGATTCTTTGATGCTGATAGGCCGAACACGTAGTGGTCACCGTGCTTGAGCATCGGCTGATTCCACGCGATCACCAACTCGAGCTTCGGGTACTTGGCACGAATGGCGGCGAAAATTGCTTTGGCCAACTTTGCCTTCGGTGGCTCGAGGTTTTTGAAATACGCGGCTGGATCGTCATGTCGCTTCGATGACTTTGACCCACGGTGATACATCACGACCGCATTTGCGTGCGCTTGGCTGAATTCGTGGTGGTCACGAAGAAGTGCAATTTGCTCCGCATATTTGGCGTCGCCAAGGTCTTTCAGCACCTTGAACCAATGGGCAATTGGCTTTCCGTGCTTCTTCTCAATCGAGGGAAAATGGTCGGAACGATCACCGGTTGGCATCAGTCGAGCGTACTGATGTGCCTCGTGCGTAGAGTCGTTTGCATGGCACAACTCACTGGTACCTACGTCCCGAGCACCTCTAAATGGGTGAGTGACCAGGTGGAGCAGTACGAGCGCACTGGTGGGCGAGAAGGCGGCACTCTGCTCGACACTGGCATCCCGGTGATCGTTGTCTCCATGCGCGGCGTCAGGTCGGGGTCGGTACGCAAGATCGCTCTGATGCGCGTCGAACATGGCGGTTCACACCTGTTGGTTGCGTCCAAGGGAGGCGCTGATACTCACCCGGACTGGTATCACAACCTCCTTGCCAACCCCACCGAAGTGACGGTGCAGGATGGACCTGATGCACACTGGGTCAACGTTCGAGAGATCGACGGTGACGAGTACGACACCTGGTGGGACAGGGCAGTGGCGGTGTTTCCGCCTTACGCGGAGTACCGCAAGAAGACGAGTAGGAGGATCCCACTACTCCTCGCCGAACCTGTTCAACGCACCTGAATCCATTTCGGCGAACGATGTTCGCTTGGTAACGGTGACAGACGTTTGTTTCGCAATCCTTAATTGGATCAATTTCATGGGAATGCGCTCTTACGGTGCCGCCCATGAACTCTTACAAGGCCCTGCTCGCTCTACGTTGGGTCGTCCTCGGTCCTGCCACATTGCTCGTGGCGTTTGGTGCATTTCTTCTTGTACTGACCGCAACCTCTGACTCTGGTCGCCCTGGAGCATTTGGGTTGGAGATGTTCGTCGTCACTTCTGGATCGATGACCCCGGGAATCGATCCCGGAGATGTGGTGATGGTGAACACGAAGAATCCGAACCCACGAGTTGGTGATGTCATCACCTTTCAGCCCGGAGAATCCTCAACCGTTTACGTGACACACCGGGTAGTGGAGGTGGCTCGGTCGGAAGGGACGCCAATTGAGTACGTCACCAAAGGAGATGCCAATCCTTCGGCCGACTTGTCTCTTGTAGCAAGTGACCAAGTGGTGGGGACGGTCTCGAGCGTCGTGCCGTGGTTGGGTCGCCTCGTATTTGGGCTTCGCGATCCACGATTCGTCTTGGCGATGGGAATGTCCGTGTTGTTCGCCGAATGGGCAACGGCTTTGTTGCGGCGGGGTTCTCGAATGCAACCAAGTCAGGTTCAGCAATAACCACAACAACAAAGGAGAAAACGAAATGAATGCACTAGAGCAACGAAATAGTAGAAGTGGTCCGCGGTATCTCCTGAGCGCCATCATGATGGTGGGAGCTCTTGGCTTTGCTGCATGGGGCACTACTGCACTGTTCAGCGACTCGCTGTCCAATACTGCCGACGCTTTCACCGCAGGAACCGTCACGGTGGGCTTGGGTTCCACGAGCACGACGTGCAACGTCAGTGAGTTGGCGCCTGGAGATTCATCTACTGCTTACGGTTCTGGGTCGGCCGACAAGGTGCGCTGCACATTCGACGTCGAATACACGGGCTCTTTGCCCGCGTACCTTGGTGTCGACGTCAACCTGCTCAATGGCGCCACGGCTCTTTACACGGGCTCAGCGAATGGATTGCAGGCGAAGATTGCTGCAGACGGAGTTGGGGTGATCAATGGCACCTCCTACGCAAACTCTGCAGGTGTCGCAACACCGGTAGTGGCAGGTACGTCTGTCGACAACATCTTGTTGTCGACCACACCGGTGAACACGGGGGAGACGGTGACGTTCACCGTCGATTATCTCCTGCCACTGGTAGCGCCCAACACACTGCAGGGAGGATCCTCGTCGGTGCAGTTGACCTTCAAGGCTGTGCAGAGCGCCAATCAAACGACATCGTGTGTGGCCGGCAGGCAGTGCACGACGATTGCTTGGAGTTGATGTAGCGACGTGAGAACGGGTCGGGGCGCGCTGGCAGTAACCATGGTGTTGCTCGCCTTTGTCGCCCCGGCCCTCACGTCTGCAAGGTTCTCTTCAAGGCAGTCATCCCTCGACAGCAATTTCACGGTGGGGGCGTTCTCCCCATCTTCCGCCCCCACTCCTTCTGCGCAGCTTGATGGCTCGGTTGTGCGCCTGCGATGGCCGGCGGTGACATTTCCTGGCGCGTCCACGGTGATTTATCGAGTTCGGCGAACATCGACGAGTGGAAACTCGTCGGAGGTGTGTGCGGGTACTTCTGGCCCCACGATCGCGAACGGCGAGGCTTCGTGCATCGATAGTGCTCCGCTGATCGGCGTCCCCTCCACCTATGCCGTTCAGCCGGCACTCGTGCGCGGTGGAGTGACCACATGGAACATGGCATACGGCGCGGAAAGTCAATCGGTCACCGTGCCTGGTTTACTCTTCGCCGGATCAGGAACGGTGATCAACACGGTGACGTCGGGCATTGTCAACGTTCCGTATCCGGCGGGAACGGAAATCGGCGACCTGCTCCTATTAGTAGCAGTGAACGGTCGCAATAGAGCGCCCCGCCGACTGGTCGGTTGGACCGACGTCGTTTCGCGAGGCATCGGCGGTGGTCAGGATTTTCACCTCTTTGCGGCGCACCGGATCGCCGACGGATCGGGTTCGGTCGCCGTCGACGTTGAAACGGGCACCGAGGGTGCATCGCTGCAGGTGTTGCGTTACGACGTGCCTGCCGGGAGTGCCGCACCGACGGTGCGAGCAAGTCAAACGCAGTCCGGGTCCACCTCGAATTCTTCATCGCAACTGGTGCCGACACCAAACATCGTCACGACGGCACCTGCAACGGCGATCTCCATCGTGGCGGTGAGGGACGACAATTCACTCTCGTTGGTGCCCGGTTCTTCGTGGGTTCTTCGATCGGCTTCAACCTCGAATCCGGGAAGTACCTCGCTTGCATGGGCGCTTGCCGACACCACGGTTGGTGCTGCGTCCACCGTCACTTCGCCCACGTGGCAGCAGTCCGGAACCCCTCGGCGTTGGTTGTTTGGCGGCACCGCCTTCGGGTGACCAATTTGTCAAAAGTTCACCAAATGGTTTGATGAAATTCGGTCGGCAGAAGGATTTGTGTAACGAGGCTTCTCTAATTTCACCTCATCCAAGGAGGAATTAGATGGAAGATTTCAGCAACCATTCGAACAACGAGACATTCGAGAGCATCCTCAATGCTCACATCTCTCGCCGTCAAGCACTGGTCGGAGGAGTCGCGAGTGCGGCACTCTTGTTTGTCGGTGCGAACGCTGCAAGCGCTCAACCAAGTCGTTCTTCGCTTGCGCGATCGGTGTTTGGCGCCAGGAAGAGCCCGAAGATTGGCTTCTCGTCCATTCCTCTCCAATCCGGTCCGATGCCCACGATCGCGCAGGAATACGCGATGAGTGTCCTTGCACCATGGCGCGAGAAGTTGGACGGCAGCGGTACATCGTTTGAATACGTCGGGTTCACTGCCGCCCAGCAGGAGCAAAGCGTGGGAATTGGACATGACGGAATGTGGTATTTCGGTTCTGATTCCAAGGGATTGTTGTGCGTCAATCATGAATACGGCACTGCTCCTCACATGCTCGGCAAGTCGGTTCCGACGAATCTGGATGAAGTGCGCTTGATGCAAGCGGGCCATGGCATGTCGGTTATCGCAATCGAGAAGTCTGCAAAGGGTTGGAAGATCGCAAAGTCCAAGAAGAATCGTCGTATCACCGCGAATACCCCGGCAACGTTCAGCGGTCCCGCCGCGTCCAGTGCGCTATTGGTCAATCCAGCGAACAATCCGGTGCTCGGAACCCTCAACAACTGTGCGAATGGCTACACCCCGTGGGGCACCTACCTCACGTGTGAAGAAAACTTCAACGGATATTTCGGTGCGACCTCATCGTCCTGGAGAGCTTCCACCTCCCAGGCTCGTTACGGTGTAACGGCGACCGGATTTGGTTATGACTGGCACAAGTACGACCCACGGTTTGATCTTTCAAATGCGGCGTACGCAAATGAGATCAACCGTTTTGGTTGGGTCGTTGAGGTTGATCCGAACAAGCCCGGCTCGACTCCTGTCAAGAGAACAGCGCTCGGTCGTGTCAAGCACGAAGGCGCAGATGTGGTCGAAGGAAAGAACGGGCGGATCGTCGTATACATGGGCGATGATGAGCGGTTTGACTACATCTACAAGTTCGTCTCGAGGGACAACTGGAAGAAGATGCGATCGAGGGGGGTAAGCCCACTCGACGAGGGCACGTTGTACGTGGCAAAGCTGAATGCAGACGGAACTGGGCAGTGGCTCGAGTTGAGCACTGCAAATCCTGCTCTTGCTACTTGGACGATCGACAGGATTCTCGTGGAAACGAGACTTGCTGCTGACTTGGCTGGAGCAACAAAGATGGATCGACCGGAGTGGATTTCCACCAACAAGGCTGGCGAGACATACGTAACGCTGACCAACAACACACGTCGTGGAACCTCGGGTCAGGCGCCGGCCGACGCCGCAAATCCGCGCGCAGTCAACACGTATGGTCACATCATTCGGTTCCGTGACGGCGACAAGCACATTGGAACATCGTTCGTCTGGGAGATTTTCGCTCTCGCGGACAACGTCTTCGATGAGTCGGGTCAGATGTTCGGTTCGCCAGACGGAATCTGGGCTGATGAGGACGGCAGAGTCTTCGTGCAGACCGATGGTGAACAGCCGGACCGACACAACGACCAAATGCTTGTGGCTGACTCGAAGACCCGAGAGTTCAAGCGCCTATTCACGGGCGTGGTGGGTGGAGAGGTAACGGGAGTTGCCGTAACGCCAAGTCGAAAGACGATGTTCATCAACATTCAGCATCCGGGCGATGGTGACAATACGCGGACCAACTTCCCTGCCAAGTTCACTGGAGCTGCCGGTCCAGTTCCTCGTGATTCGATTGTCGTGATTTCCCGTAAGAACGGTGGAATTGTCGGCACCTGATCGGCGATGTATCGAATTCCACCCCCATGGGATTCGACTAGCTGCCACGGAAGCGGCACACCCGGAGCTCGGGTGTGCCGCTTTTGTATTATTCAACAGTGACCAGTCGTAAGCCCGCTACAACGGTCACTGCGTCAATCAACTCCTCGACAAATGGAAGAACATTTGATCGAGCCGATGACGAGCGTGCTCGGCGGGGTCTGGTAGCACAGCTCAATCTGGACGCCATTCGCGATGGCGAAGGTCGGATGGTAACTCGTATTGCCGAATACGACTTCCTGCGACGTGGGGACGAATCACCAGCGACGGTGAATCCGCACTTGTGGCGACACGCGACGCTGAATGCCAACCACGGTCTGTTCGAAGTTGCCCCCAAGGTGTGGCAGGTGCGTGGCTACGACATCTCCAACATCACCTTCATAGAGGGAGACTCAGGTTGGTTGATCATCGACCCACTGACCAACCCCGAAACGGCACGTGCTTCATTCGGGCTCGTCGAAAAGCACCTTGGTGAGCGCCCCGTGAAAGCCGTGATCTACACGCATTCCCACGTCGATCACTTTGGTGGCGTGGCAGGCGTGATCAGCGAAGAAGATGTAACGAGTGGCCGATGCATGATCATTGCGCCCGAAGGCTTCATGCACGAGACCGTCGGTGAAAACGTGATTGCGGGTCCGGCTATGGCGCGACGCTCCGCTTATCAGTTTGGCGCGTTGTTGCCA
>JAFMFC010000014.1 GCA_017856375.1 Ilumatobacteraceae bacterium
ATCATCGCCAACCCGAATTGCACGACGATGGCAGCGATGCCGGTGTTGAAGCCGCTGCATGATCGCGCGCAATTGGTGCGCCTCGTGGCAAGTACGTACCAGGCGGTGAGTGGCGGTGGTGTTGCTGGCGTCGAGGAGCTCAATGTGCAGGCACAGGCCGTGGTGAACGGTGCAGACGCACTCACGTACGACGGCACAGCACAAGAATTCCCTCCGCCGACAAAGTTCGCTAAGCCGATCGCTTTCAACGTCTTGCCATTGGCAGGTTCGCTCGTGGACGACGGGTCGTTCGAGACTGACGAAGAGCAGAAACTACGTAACGAGAGTCGCAAGATTCTGCACATCCCAGACTTGCGCGTGTCGGGCACCTGTGTGCGTGTGCCAGTGTTCACCGGGCACTCGCTCAGCATCAATGCTGAGTTCGCGAAGGCGATCACACCGTTCGAGGCCTTGGAGTTGTTGGCAGATGCCCCAGGCGTGGCACTCGACGACATCCCGACCCCGCTCGGTGCGGCAGGTCGTGATCCCAGTTATGTCGGCCGTATTCGACAAGATGCGAGCGTGGACGGAAACCGCGGGTTGGTGTTGTTCATTTCCAATGACAACCTGCGCAAGGGTGCTGCGTTGAACGCGCTGCAAATTGCCGAACTACTGATCTAGTAATTCAGAAGCCGCGGAGCGGCAAGCTTGGGCGCTGCAACCAGTTGTTGCTCGGGTAATCACACGTCCCATCAATTGCATGGACGGTGTAGGCGTGTCGTGGTTTGTCGGAGGTGTTCGGCCCGCTGAGATGCGGCAGCGTTCCGTGCAACAACACAAGCGTTCCGCGTGGCGCCTCGAGTGGCACCAGACCTTCGGTGGGGTAAGGCGTGGGATCGAGCACATCGGTGATCGTGGCAGTTCGCTCGTCGTTCAATCGGGAACGTGTCTTTACGGGAATGCGATGTCCACCGGGCAGCGCCCACATACAGCCGTTTTCCGTTGTGGCATCGTCGATCGCCACCCAGAAGCCAATCACCGAGGCGGGTTCGGTCCAGAGGTAGGTGTGATCGGTGTGACAGTTCACTTCGCCACCGATGCGGGGTTGCTTGAAGATGTACATCGATTGCAGAAGTAGTGGGTCGTTCATCCCGATGTCGGTTGCGACCGCCTGCATGTCCGGCGTTCGACTGAACGAATCGAAGACCGGGTCGAGATCGTGCATTGCGTGACCGAGTTTGTTCAAGCTGAGGTGAGCCTGGCTTCGTAATGCACCGTTCGAGTCAAAGGCATCCTTTTCGAAGAAGCATCGGATCTTGTCGCCACTCTCGAGGAAGTATTTGTCGACAGCATGCTTCGCTTCGGTGTCTGCCGTGAAGATCGTGGCTTGCTCAGGCGACGGCACGAGTTTTTCGGCGAGCATCATCGCCCGATCGCGAAGTTCCAGGCACATATCGGTTGCCACGAAATCAGGAAGGACGAGGAAGCCCTCATCGTGGAACCGCTGCACCTGCGCCGCGGTAAGCACTTATGCCTCGGCGGGATTCTCGAAGTTGGAAAACTCGGGAAACGCTGCCGGCAACAATTCCGACAAGGGTCGCGGAACGCCTTCGACTTCGACGAGCAGGTTTGCTCCGCCGTGTTCCCAGAGCAACTGCCGGCAGCGTCCGCATGGTGTGACGTGCGTGTCATTGCCGACGCAGAGGACGGCGAGCAATCGACCCCCACCGCCCATGTGCAATTCGCCGAGCATCGCGCACTCGGCGCACAACGTGAGCCCATACGAAGCGTTCTCGATGTTGCAACCGGAGATGACACGACCGTCATCTACCAACCCAGCTACGCCCACGCGGAATTTTGAATATGGCACGTAGGCGTGGGTGGCTGCTTCACGGGCTGTCGTACGGAGGAGTTCCCAATCGATCTCTGGCATGGTCAGACGATAACCGCAGCCTTGATTTGGCTTGCATACTCGGCGGCTTCGGCCAGCACCGTGGCTTCGTCAATGGTCTGCACACGACGATCACGAACAACGACATGCCCGTCTACGATCACGTCGCGAACGTCGCCTCTGCCGGCGGAGGCGGCGATCGCCACATGCGCATCGAAGGTGGGCATGAGAGAAGGCGAACGGGGGTCGAGCACGACGAGGTCGGCCATTTTGCCTACTTCGATCGAGCCGACTAGGTCGTCGATGCCAAGTGCACGAGCTCCGTTCAGGGTGGCCATTCGTACCACTTGAGCTGCGGTGAGTTGTCCGGGATCGCCGGAGAGATTCTTTTGCACGTAGCCAGCAAGTCGCATCGCGAGCCACATGTCGAGATCGTTGCCCGATGCCGGACCGTCGGTGCCGAGTGCCACGTTGGCACCCGCGCGCATCAGGTCGATCACGCGCGCAAAGCCGCTTGCCAACTTGAGATTGGAAGCAGGACAGTGCGTAACGGAAGCACCGTGCTCGGCAATGAGCGCGATGTCGGCATCGTTGAGATGAACACCGTGGGCAAGAACCGCACCGGGGAGGAGACCGGTGTCGTGCAGTACTTGCACTGGCGTGCGACCCTGATGGCGTGTGGCCACCTGATTCATCTCGCCGCGTGTCTCGGCTGCGTGTACATGAATGCCCGCGCCCGATTCGCTCGCCAGCGCAGCGATACGTCGCAGTTGCTCCTCACTCAGGAGATATGTGCTGTGGGGTCCGAGCCACTTCCCGAATCGCTCGGCTGAGTCAAGCCAGCGGCGCGACCACTCGAGTCGTGCATCGAAGGCGAGCTGTTCGGGGCCGTCAAATTCGAGGATTGTCGGTCCTGTGAGGATGCGCATGCCAGTCTCGTGGCCCACGTTCACGATGGACTCCGGGAAGTAATACATGTCAAGTGCGCTCGTGATGCCGCCACGCAGCGATTCGAGGGCTGCGAGACGCGTGCCTGCAGCAACAGCCTGAGGTGAGAGCACTGCAAACTCGGCAGGCATCAACCTGTCGAGAAACGCCTCGAGGTTCATGTCGTCTGCAAGGCCACGAAAGAGTGTCATCGCGAGGTGCGCATGGGAGTTCACGATTCCCGGCATCACAATCGCGCCCTCGGCATCGATCACTTCACTCGCATTGACTGATTTAGTGGTGACTGCTTCGATGACACCTAGATCGTTCACGAGCACGTTGGCCCGCTCGATCACGTCACCAGCGTCGTTGGCCACCACTACCGTGGCGTTCGTTACCGCGAGGGTCATACGACCTCGGCGCGATCGAGTGCGACGAGCACATCGCGCAAGAGCGCACCGGCACGCGGTGCGGCTTCCTTGCCCACGGCGATCACTTCTTCACCTGAGAGCGGCTCGCTACCGAGTCCTGCCGCTTGATTGGTGGCAAGGGAAAGTGCAAGAACGTTCATCGCGAGGTGACGTGCAGCAATCACTTCAAGCACCGTGGACATACCCACCATGTCTGCGCCCCACGATGCTGCAGCACGAATCTCCGACGGTGTTTCGAAGTGCGGGCCGTGCAGTCCGAGGTACACCGCTTCTTCGATGTCGGGTGCCACTCGCTTGGCAACTTCGCGCAGCTCACGTGAATAGGCATCGGTGAGATCGACGAAACGTCCGGCAAATGGAGCGGGAGGATTGTCACCGGTGAGCGGGGAGTGTCCGGTGAGGTTGATGTGATCGCGAATCAAGACTGCGGACCCCACCTTCCACCTAGGTTGCAAACACCCCGCTCCATTAGTGAGCACGACCGATGTGCATCCCGCCATGTGCGCTGAGCGGACGCCGTGCACGACAGCGTGCACACCACGACCCTCGTAGAGATGTGTGCGACCAGTGAGTAACAGCACGCGCGTTGCGCCGATGGTGATGGAAACGAGTTGTCCACCGTGACCGAGCGCGGTGGGTTTGGCGAACCCGGGGATTTCATGCACGGGTAGCGAGCGACTCGGGGTGGTCGATGCGCTTTCGAGCATCGATAACGAATCGGCCCAGCCGGATCCGAGCACAACGAGCAGGTGATGTTTGCCGTCAAAGGCCGATTTGATGGCGGCGCCAGCCTTCTCCGCTAGAGCGAAAGCTTCGGCAACCGTGCCCGACATGTCCTCATCCTATGAAGCGTTTGGCAATGGGGGCGTGGTGCGGGCTTCCGTACCGAAGGTCACCGGGAGTAGCGTCATCGTCCATGAACACTGTCGCTTCTTCCCGTGTGCTTGCCGATCTCATTCCTTTCTCGAGGAAGCGTGAAAGCGCCTTGGCACGCGATGCGGTACTCGTGACCCTCGGTGTCTTGTTGACCGCAGTTTCGGCGCAAGTGGAGATCCCACTCGGATTCACCCCGGTTCCTCTCACGCTCCAGACATTTTCGGTGCTCCTGGTGGGCGCGGTGCTCGGGGCAAATCGGGGCGCGCTGTCAATGGGTGCGTACTGGATGTGTGGAATCGTCGGTCTGCCGTTCTATTCCGGTGGCGGAAGCGGTTGGGAGACGGCCACCGGGGCAACCATGGGTTACCTACTCGGTTTTATTGTTGCTGCGTGGGCAGTCGGTCGACTTGCCGAGCGCAAGCAGGATCGCAACTTCACCACATCCCTGCCGGCGATGCTGCTCGGTTCGGCGATCATCTATACGTTCGGCGCAGCGTGGCTGAGCATTCACCTCGGCGTTCCAGTTGCTACAGGTGACAAGAACGCGATCTCGCTTGGCGTTGCTCCGTTCCTCGTTGGTGATGCATTGAAGACGGTGGTGGCCGCAGCGTGCACGAGCACGGTGTGGGCCGCGGTGAGCCGCAAGAACTAGTCGCAGCGCTCCAACTCATACAACACGATCGAGCTCGATCGCTTCACCCACATCCCGGCGCCGGCCTGCACGAAATGTTTGCCAAGACGCTTGCGATACCACTCACCCGTTCGCCAGTGAATATCGAGATCGGTTGACGTCGTGTCCACGACCTCGTCGAGGTCATCCTTCGTGGGAATCTCAAGGTAGAGAACGTGCTTGGTGGCTGAAGCGAGGTTGTTGATGGCGCGTTGCGCGTCACGGTCACTGACGTACTGCAGCACACCGTGGCACACCACGAGGTCGAAAGGTTTTGAAGGTGCCCACGCGGTGATGTCGTGAAGATCATGGCCGTACTTCTTGCAAGCGTGCTCGCTGATGTCGACGGACTGAAGGCGAACTTTGGGGTGGTTCTCGCGATACCAATCGCGCCAATAACCAATTCCCGCACCCACGTCCAGCATCGATTTCACCCGCACGTCCCACCATTCGCACATCGCATGCACTGCAGTAGCGAGCACCGCCACCTTGTTGCGCGAATGCACGGGAGTTTGTGCGTAAAAACGGCGGTAGTAGTTGGCGTCGAAGTTCGCTCGAGTCACCCGACTTGTGTAGCAGGTGTACGGATACGCTCGTGGCAAAGGAGGCGATGATGTCTGTTTATGACCATGCAATTGCACCGCTCATGGGAAGTGGTAACGCACTCGACGAAGCGAAGGGCAAGGTGGCCCTTGTGGTGAACGTGGCTTCGCGGTGTGGCCTCACGCCCCAATACGAAGCCCTGCAGGCCATTCACGGTCGTTTTGCCGACAAGGGGTTCAGCGTGATTGGAGTTCCGTGCAATCAATTCCTCGGTCAGGAACCCGGAACCGCCGAGGAGATCAAGGAATTCTGCGATACACGATTCAACGTGACCTTCCCTTTGACGACGAAGGTCGACGTGAACGGCGATCATCAGCACTCGCTATACCGACAGCTGAACGAGTCGAGTGACGGCGAGGGCTACAGCGGAGATATCCGCTGGAACTTTGAGAAGTTCGTGGTGGATCGTTCGGGCAAGGTGGTGGCGCGTTTCCATCCGAAGACTGCGCCGGATGCGCCCGAGGTGGTGGCCGCAATCGAGAGCGCGCTCTGACGATGATTCTGTCTGCCATCCAGATGGCAATGGCCGAGGATGTTGCGACCAATGTGGCAACTGCGGAGCGTCTGGTGCGCGAAGCAGCAAATCAGGGTGCCCAAGTGGTGTTGATCCCCGAACTGTTCGAGGGCCATTACTTCTGCAAGGACCAAACCGCTGAAGACTTGAAGCGCGCGATTCCAATTGACGGACACCCCACGGTGGAGCATTTTCGCAGTGTGGCGCGAGAACTCGGTGTGGTGCTGCCGATCAGTGTCTACGAACGAGCCAACAACGCGTTGTTCAACACCGTCGCGTTGATCGATGCAGATGGAACAGTGATGGGGGTCTATCGCAAGAGCCACATTCCCGATGGCCCGGGTTACACGGAGAAGTACTACTTCAGTCCAGGCGACACCGGTTTTCGTGTGTGGAATACGAAGTACGGAACGATCGGCGTGGGGATCTGTTGGGATCAGTGGTTTCCCGAAGCAGCCCGCGCAATGGCGTTGCAAGGCGCCGAGGCAATCCTCTATCCAACGGCGATCGGCACTGAGCCGCCGAACCCGAAGTGGGATTCTTCGGGCCATTGGCAGCGCGTGATGCAAGGTCATGCGGGGGCAAACCTCGTTCCGGTGGTCGCTGCAAACCGCATAGGGCGCGAAGAAGGGCGAGCGACCGAGATCACCTTCTATGGATCGTCGTTCATTGCCGATCCAACGGGGGCGAAAGTTGCCGAGGCAAACCGCACCGAGGAAGCCGTGTTGGTGGCCAAGTTTGATCGGGAGGAGATGCGCCAGATGCGTCTTTCGTGGGGACTCTTTCGAGATCGTCGCCCTGAGTTGTATCGGTCGCTCACTGGCCTTGATGGAGGTGCGTGTTGTTGATGCCTCCCGAGTTCGCCACACATGAACGGACGCTCGTGTGCTGGCCCACTCGAGTGGATCTCTACGGCGAGCACCTGCCCGAGGCGAAGCGCGCTCACGCGGCGCTCGCACGAACGATTTCCGGCTACGAGTCGGTAACGATGATCGCGCGACTACACGATGTCGAGGAGGCGCGAGCGGCGTGTGGGAACGAGATCGATGTGGTGGGAATCGCGATCGACGATTCTTGGGTGCGCGACACTGGCCCGATCTATGTCCATGATGGCGACGAACGTGTGGCGCTTGATTGGATTTTCAACGGTTGGGGCAACAAGTTCGTTCCCTACGACAACGATGCAAAGTTGGCCTCTGCCTGGGCTGCATCTGCAGGTCATCGCATCAAGCACATCGAGATGGTGCTCGAGGGTGGCTCGATCAATGTGGACGGAGCCGGTCGCTTGGTCACCACGGAGCAATGTTTGCTACACGAGAACCGCAACCCGTCAATGTCGCGCGAGCAGATCGAAGCTCGGTTGTGTGGAGAACTCGGAGTCGAAGAAGTGGTGTGGCTACCTCACGGAGTTTCGATGGACGACGACACCGACGGACACGTCGACAACGTCGCCGCGTTTGTGGCACCGGGAGTGTTGGTCATGCAGGGCTGTAACGACGAGACACTCATCGACCATCGATTGATGAAGGAGAATCGTGCTGTTGCCGAACGGCACGGGCTCACCGTCCTCGAAGTCCCGGTTCTTCCTGTGGTGCAGTACGCAGATCGCACGGTGCAGGCGCCGTACTTGAACTTTTATGTGATGAATGGAGCGGCAATTGTGCCCGTTACGGGTCACCCTGCTGACGACGAAATGCTTGCTCTGCTTGGTGAGTACATGCCAGATCGCGATGTGATCGGGCTAGAAATTGGCGGCATTCTTGCCTATGGCGGCGGCGGCATCCACTGCATTACGCAGCAGATTCCAGCAGGGTAGATCTCAGACGGGCGCGTCGACCGCTCGCACGGGTTCGCGTGCGACGGGCATATTCAACCACAGGTCATCAAGCAGATCGTCGCGAGTTGCTTGATAGCGCGGGTCGTCCCACAGATTGACGTGCTGCAGCGGATCATTAGCCAAGTCGTACAGCTCACCTTCACCACGTCGGCTCATTGTGCCGTCCAATGCAGCAGTACATACGAAATTGCCGCGGCTAATGGTGCGCAGTCGCACAATCTTGCCGAACAGCACGCTGTCCCACTCCGTGAACACTCGCTCGTGACCGAGCGACGCTGATTCACCATCGTTCGCGGGAAGGCGAGCGGCCTCGGTGTATTCGGGACGCTCAACTCCGGCGATGTGCGCGAAAGTAGCGGCGAGAGACACCAGGCCAACCGGAGTCTGGACACGCGCAGGCTGCATCTTGGCACTTGGTGCAGGCGACCAAATCAGTGGCAAGCGCATGAGCGATTCGAGGTGGTAGGGCCCTTTGAACAACAGACCGAAGTCACCTTGGAACTCGCCATGGTCGGTGGTGAACACCACGTCGAGATCGTTCGTCCAACCGCGGTCATCGACAGCTTTCAGTACGCGGGCAATTGCCTCATCGATCAGTTCGTTTTCCACGTGAACGAGTGCATTCACTTCGCGCACTTGATCGGCAGTGAGTGATGCGGGAACCCATCGCGAAGGAGCTTCGTAGTTGGAGACGAATGTGCCGTCGTACCAACCACGTAAGTGACGGAGCTTGCCGTCGATGATGCGCTCGCGCTCTGCAGTGTCGGCGATGTAACCCTCGGGTAGGTCCAGATCTCGCCAGTTCACGCGAGACACTTCGCTTTGCGGTGGGTCCCATGGGTGATGAGGATCGGGAAAGCTCATCCAACAGAACCAATCGCGATCTTCAGGCAATGAGTTGAGCCAATTGATCGTATGTTCCGCCACCCAATCGGTGTGATACCACTCACGCGGGATGGGGTTCATCTTCACTTGCGGCGCATTGGTGTCGCCGCCACCCGAGGCGTTCACTTGCAGCTCGTTGTCGAGTACGGCGTAGAACGAGCCGACGTGTTCGGGGTGTTCATTGCGAATCCATTGCGAGTAGTGCAACGGACCAGCGGCTCCATGTGTGGCGAACTCGAGGTGATCGAATCCACGATGCGTGGAAGTGGGTTCGGTGACGCGTTCGAAGCCGAGGCGGTTTTCGCGGAAACGCAGGAACGGATCGAGCAATGGCTCGAAATGAGCCTTCCCGATGAGCGCCGTGGCGTAACCGGCATCGTGCAGAGTCTCGGCAATGCTCGGTGCGTCCTCGGGGAGGGGAACGCCGTTCATCCACACGCCGTGGGTGGTCACGTGTTGCCCGGTGATGATGGTGCTTCGTGAGGGCATGCACACGACATTTTGCGGACGAGCGCGGTCGTAGTTGATGCCACGAGCGGCGAGTGCGTCGATCGTCGGTGTTCGGGCGATGGTGCCACCGTTGCAACGCAGCGAGTCGTAACGCTGCTGGTCGGTGGTGATGAAGAGAATCTTGCGACCCATTACTGCTTCCTTCCGAACTTCTCGATCAACCTGGAAATTCCTTCGCCGGCCGCACCACCAATCGGCAGCGCCAAAACCTCTGGGTCCATGTCGGTGGAATACACGATGATGCAACGCGAATCGCCGTCTGGAATCACATCGACAGTGGCGAGGTGGCTCTTGATGATTGCATTCGGCACGATCGAGTACTGATAGCGGCGCAGATCGTGGTCGACGAGGAGGATGTCTTCTTCGAACGTGATTCCCGAAGCCAACGTGATCCAGCGCTTGGATCCCTCCACCTTGGTCGAAACCACGGGAAACCACTCGTGCAGGTTGTCCATCTTCGAGATGAATTGCCACACGGTGTCGGCGTCACACTCGATGAACGCGTGTCGACGCACGGAACTCATCGCCACAAACTAACGGAAGCGCTCTAATCGACGAGTAGCGACCACTCGATAGGGGAAGAGCCGAACTGAGACAGGGCCTCGTTGATCTTGGAGAACGGTCGAGAGCCGAAGAAGCCGTTGTGAGCCGACAGCGGGGAAGGATGAGCGGATTCGATCACCGTGTGGTGCGAGTCGATCAGACGCTTCTTGCTTCGTGCGTAGGCACCCCACAGCACGAATACGAGTGGCTCATCGCGTTCACCGAGGATCTCAACGATTCGATCGGTGAAGGTTTCCCAACCACGTTTCTGGTGTGAGCCCGCTTCTCCTGCTCGAACAGTGAGCGTCGCGTTGAGTAGGAGAACCCCCTGCTTTGCCCAGTGCTCGAGGTTTCCGTGTTTGGGCATCGGAATTCCGAGGTCGTCGCGAAGTTCCTGGAAGATGTTGCGCAATGAAGGCGGCGTTGCCACGCCTCGCTGAACGGAAAAGCACAAGCCGTGTGCTTGGCGCGGACCGTGGTACGGATCCTGCCCGAGGATCACCACGCGTACGTCCTCAAGTGGAGTCAATTTCAGGGCGGCATACACGTCAGCCTCGTCCGGGTAGACCGTGGCGCGAGCACGCTCTTCATCGACGAACGCCGTGAGTTCGAGAAAATACGGCTTGGCCATCTCCTCGCGAAGTGCGGACATCCACGCGCTCGCCATGTCAACCCCCGACGAGTCGGTACACGCGTTCGACGGGCCCCGTGCCGAAGAGGCGTGACCACCATCCTGCAATCGCCAGGGCGAGTGCGTAGAAGATCACCGCCAAACCGAGCGCGACGGCGAGGCCGCCTTCACGTCCCACGCCGAACCAGTCGACGACGAGATTGAAGAAGAGCACGTGGAGCACATAGAGGGTGAGAGAAAACCGACCGATGCCGCCGAAGAACTCAACGACAGGGGATTCCGAGCGCGAGTCGACGAGAGAAGAGATGACCGCGAAGGCCACCATCGCAGTGGCAAGTGCACTGATGACATACAGCACCGAGCGGTCGTAGGGATCGGTCGAGACGAGCACGCGCATCACCACATCGCTGCGGTCGATCAACGAGTCCGGCCACAGGGCCTCTCGGGCGAGATGTGCTCCGGCAAGCACGATCAGGCCGACGAAAACAAGTCGACCTCGCATGGCGGAGAGCCTGTCGATGTGTCGACCGAGTATCATGCCCGCGAGCAAGAAGGTAAACCAGGGCAACACGGGATGGGTGTAGTCGACGAACACCCGAATGAGGAGATTGCGAGGCGAATCGAGTTCGGGGGACAGCCACGAAGTGGATTCGCCGAGTCTGCCTTGGTCGAATCGCCAGCCAGCAACCGACGCAGACAAGGCGGTGACGATAGCCATCGACCAGATCAGGGTTCGCGTGCGCCATGTCGCCACGAGGGTGGCGAGCATGAAATAGACGCCGTAAAAGAAAATGATCGTTCCGGGCCAGATCCATTCCAACAACAAGCCGAGTCCGAACAGGAATGCGCCGCGGCGAAACAACGCGAGTCTTCGTGAGGTCGGTGCATGGGGCTCGTTGCTCCCGGATGCAAGGAACAACGAGACTCCGATACCAGCCACGAAAACGAACGTGGCGGCGAAGCGGGTGGTGAGTATTCCCGTCAGCGGACTGAAGATCTCCTCCCAGATGGATTGATCGATCGGTTGGGTCCACTGCCGTGGGTTGAGGTAACCGTGGTAGTTGAGTGCGACCACGCCAAACATGGCCACCGCTCGGGTGACGTCCAAGCTTGGTAGGCGCTTGCTCACACCCAGTTGATCGTGTCCACGGTGACTCGTGTCATCGGCTGTTGCACATCGACGAAGTCACCAACACGTGGTGCAACTTCGTCACGTGGTACGACCACCATGGATGAGTGCATGTGCGGTGCCTCAAGGAGCGTGAGGCGTCGGCGCTGAAAGTGGAACGGGCTCTGCTCGTTGCCGACGACATTGACTCCATGTGCCGTGCCAGCGCCGATGACGACGATCGAATCGCCTTCGGGCAGTGGATTGAGCCGATAGCCAGCTGAACCCGAAACACTCTCGTGCACATCGAGAACGTCGGCAGAAAGTTCGACCATCGACTTGTCGCCCAGCCACAGATGAGTTCCTGATCGCATCACGATCTTGCGACCTGGGTGAGCCGATCGCAGTTGAGCCAGTGAATGAGTGGCCAGATGGCTGACGTAGATCGGCAGCGAGTCGGGCAGTTGAGAAATGGTTGCGCCCACTTCGGGGGCATGGTCAAGGTGATCTTGGGGCAGCGGAGGATGGATCGACCAGCCAACGTGCTCGAACCCGGCGTCGCGAACTTTCTTGGTAAGTCCGGGAATTTCGTCGTGCGTCGCACCGAATCGCATCATCGAGGAGCGCAGTTTGATCAGTACGCGGCCGGAGAATCCTGAGGCGACGAGAGCATCGACATGTGCACCGGACCCCACGCTGAGGATGGCGTTCGTGGGGATCGGCGAGTGGGGCGTGACGATTGGCGTCAGCACGACGGCATCGTGGGTGCTCGGCACATCAGTTGCCTCGTACACGGTGCCGACGGCAATCTGCCGAGACATGCCGATTGCGTGATGCACCAATACTTGGCGTGAAAAGCCATATCCATTGCCCTTGACCACCGGGACAAGTTCGCCGAATTGCAGAGACATGTCGCTCACGTGACGCATCCAGTCGTCTCGCCGAACGGTCAGTCGCAGCGTCATCGTTTCTCACGATATCGGGAAGCACGACCGAGTGCGATCGATAGGGGCTTTGGCTGTCTGGTTCGGATGGCATTGCGCCATACTCCAATGCCGTAACTCATGTCGTCAAGGAGTCGCAGCGCGGTGAAGCGAAGTGGATCGAGAGCGGGCCTCTTCTTCGACCATTCGACCGCTGCGGGAACGAGCGCGGCAAGGCCGAGCACGACGCGCACGCGTTTGGAGAAGATCGCGAGCACCAAGACGATCGGCCACCACACCCGAGTGATGGCCCGTGCAATCAATTGCGACGAGTGGGAGAGGTTGCGCGCTGCAAGACGAGCGAACGCTTTCCTCTCTTCGCTGGTGTGCGCGAGTGACCGAGTGAGGCGGACCGCATCAACGAGGAAGATCAATGCAGCAAGGGCGGGCGAGAACAACGCAAGTAGCCAGGTGCCAAGCATCACTGGGCTGAGACGAAGTGGAGACAACGCATCGCCATGCCTCGATGCGAGCGGGGCAGCAGACTCGCCGTAACCGATTCGTTGTGCGACGAAGTCACGGATGTCACTTCGAGCAACATGGCGAACCACGATGCTCGGCTCGTAGCGCACGCTCCAGCCGAGTTCAACGAGTCTCCACACTGCATCCACGTCCTCGCCAGTGCGCAACGATTGGTCGAAGCCGCCGATCGAGTTCAGGGCACGGGTTCGACACAACCAGGTCGCGCTGGGCACGTACGAGACCCGGGTGCCCTTGCGAACGTTTGCCTCGACCTCTCCCATGTCGAGTGGCGAGTGCGCAGCTTCGAATCGTGAGAGCACATCGCCGTCTGCCGTTCCGCGCACTCGAGGAGCCACGACACCGATATCATCGGTAACGAGGCAGTCGAGGAGTCGTTGCACTGCGCCTCGGTCCAACGTCACATCGGTGTCGACAAAGAGCGTGAACTCGGTGGTGACGAGTTCGAGACCAAGGTTCCGTGCGCCGGCCGGCCCGAGCGGAAAATCAGAGCGAATCACCTCGGCTCCCGGCAACTCGGGAATGGGCTGCGGTGAGCAGTCGTCGATCACGGTCACACGGGCAAGACCCTGCATCGACTCGACCAGTTGGAGCAGGCGATCATGACTCGCACTGTTGTTGATCAGTGCCGGGATCACCGCAGTGACGTGATTCAAGTGACGAATGCCAGGTTCGGGAAGTGGATGGATTGCCCCAGTGAGGACGAGCCGGCGCACGAGGTCGTCTTGAACCACCGGCTCGCCGCGTTCGATCGCACTCACCACATCGCGACCACGAGGGGTAAGAGTGAACTTGGTGACGGGCGACCCGGCGAAGACCACCGAGTCACAGCGCATCCAACTTGGATCTACGGCGAATCGACTCATTCCCACTCGTCCAGTCGTGCCTGGATGAAGGAGCGAAGATCGTCAATCACGATCGCCAGCAATCGGTGCCCCTCGTCAGGTGAAGCACTTCGGGGGTCACCGAGAACACCGTTGGGACTCACGTCCTTCACGCCCGAGATCCGGATCTCGTCGATGAGCTCGCCGAGCGAAGTGATGTTTCCCACTTCGGCTCGACTCATCTCGACAAGGTGTGGGGCGATGGCCAGCATTATCGAAGTTTCGACAAACCCGGCGTGAGCGTCACCATCGATTCGTGGTGACCACGTCACCACTCGCCGAGACTCAGCCTGTAGCGCGCTCGTGGCGAGAGAAACGGCTTGTGCATTGCCGCCGTGTCCATTGACGAAAACGATGCCGGCACTCCAATCAGCGCTGCGACCCAGTTCGATCAGCATTCGGGTGAGTGCCTCGTTTCCGATCGAGAGCGTCCCGGGAAAACCGGCGTGTTCGCCGCTAGCAGCAATCCCAAGAGATGGCGTCACCATCACACGGTGGATTCGCGAATTGAGATGTTCGGCAACTCGCGAACAGAGATATTCAGCGATGATCGTGTCGGTTGACAGTGGCAGGTGCGCGCCGTGCTGCTCACACGAGCCAATGGGAACGAGAAGGAAAGGCTTCTCGATGTCGGTAGTTGGTCGATCGCCGAGGGGCGTCATCGCCTGCAGGCTACGAGCGATTCGACTTACGCATCTTCAGCAGCCACCGCACCAATTCGATCAAAATGGTGACCGAAAGCGCGGTGCCGAACGCCACGAGGAAGGCGAGTGTGTGACTTTCCTCAAACGTCTTGCCTCCGAAGTACCCCAGCAACGAGGCGTAACTTGCCCAAATCACAGCGGCGATAGCAGTCCACTTGGCAAACCACTTGCGCGGTTGGCCGGTGATGCCACATGCAAGCGTGAGCAACGTGCGTCCACCGGGTATGAAACGTGCCGTAATCAGGAGAAGGCCGCCGCGTTCGTGAATCTGATGGATCACTGCCTCGAGTCGCTGCTGGCCCTTGGGGGTGCGCGCGTAACGTCGAGTCAGCCAGCCGCTCAAACGTCGACCGATGAGATACGACATGTTGTCGCCGACGAATGCTCCGAGTGCACCGAGAACGATGACGAGTGGCAAGACAAGGTCACCGAGGCCTGCACTCACGCCACCGATAATCACTGACGTTTCACTGGGCACAATCGGCAGCACCGAGTCGAGCACGGCGATGACAAAAATGATTATGTAGAACACCGGTTCGGAGGCGAAGTCCTTGAGCCAGTCGAAGGACTGCGAGATGAAGTCGACCATGAGTTGGGCGATGGGTTAGGCAGCGAGTTCGTCGTTCGAGCGCAAGCGACGAATGTTGGGGAGGTGGCGCAAGATGACGACGGCGACGAGACCGAGCGTGGCAGCCAACTCCCAACGATCTTCGCGGAAGAATCCAACGTAAATCGGAACGGCGATGGTGATGACAAGCGATGCGACCGACGACTTGCCGGTGGTCTTGCGCAACACGAACCATGAAATACACAGCACGAGGCTCATCAGCGGGTAGAGCACGTACATGGAGCCACCGCCGGTAGCCACTCCCTTGCCACCTTTGAACCCACGGGTGATGGGGTAGGTGTGACCGACCACCGCCGCATATGCGCAACCGAAACCGAGCATGGTGACTCGATCACCAGTTACCCACCAGGCGAGAGCAACCGATGCGGAACCCTTGAGCACATCAGCGAGGAAGACCACGGCTCCGTACTTCCAGCCGAGCAGTCGCACCACATTTGACGTTCCGGGATTGCCTGAGCCTTCTTTGGTGACATCAATGCCCCCGCGCTTGGCGACGATCAGTGCGCTTGGAAAGGTGCCGAGAAAATATGAGACCACGACGACTGCAACTGCGAGCACCGCATCCATTGGTTCCATTGTTGCCGATTCCTAGGCCCGCACGAGGCGACGAGAGTGATCCATTGCCGGCTTCGGCTTGATCTGGACAGGCACGGCGCTGAGCGCAGATTCGCCGTATCCCTTCACGCATTCGGGGTCGGGGCCATCGAGGGGAAGACCCGTAAAGAATTTCGCGGCCATACACCCGCCCTGGCATGCGTCGAAACTTCCGCACGATGCGCACGCACCTGCTGATTCGGGTTCACGAAGCGATGTGAACAGTTCACTGGAGCGCCACACTGCAGTAAATCCACTCTCAAGCACGTTGCCAGCCTTGAACTCTTCGTGAATGACGAAGGGACATGCATAGACGTCACCGATCGGATCGATGAGGCACACCACACGGCCTGCTCCGCAGAGATTGAGGCCAGGGATCGAATCGCCGAGCGCATTCAGGTGGAAAAAAGAGTCTCCGGTCAGCACGTTCTCACCGTGGTTGATCAACCAGCGGTGGATTTCACGCTGCTGTTCCTGCGTGGGATGCAGTTGATCCCAGGTGTCCGCGCCACGACCCGACGGTCGCAGGCGGGTGATGCGCAATTGAGCGCCGTATTCATCGGCAAGCTTCTTGAATGCGTCCAATTGTGCGACATTCTGGCGTGTCACGACGACGGAGATTTTGAACCTGCCAAAGTTGGCGTCGCGAAGATGGTTCATCGCCGCAATCGCCTTGGCGAACGAACCCTCGCCGCGCACATGATCATTCGTGGCCGCATCTGCGCCGTCGATCGAAATCTGGATGTCGAGATAGTTCATCGCAGCGAGGCGACGAGCATTCTCGGCGTCGATGAACGCTCCATTGGTGGAGAACTTCACGCCAATGCCGTTTGCCTCGGCGCGCTCGAGAATGTCGAAGAAGTCGCGTCGAATCATCGGTTCGCCGCCGCCGATGTTGATGTAGAACACCTGCAGATCGCGGAGTTCGTCCAGCACCGCGAAGGCCTGTTCCGTGGAGAGTTCACGGGGGTCGCGAACCCCGCTGCTGGAAAGACAGTGGATGCACTGCAAGTTGCATGAGTAGGTGAGTTCCCAGGTGAGACAGATTGGAGAAGCGAGTCCCTGTTTCATGTGTTGAACGAGATCGCTAGCGGGCACGAACAATCTCCGAAGTCTCGAGTTGATTTAGCGCGGCGAGAAAACTCGGCCAGCGGTTTGCCTCGATGCCTTGAGCGGACAGAGCGCTTGCCAAAGTGTCGTGTTCGCCGAGTGTCTTGACCACGGCGACGACATCGGGATGTTTGAGGAAGATCAGTCGACGATTGCCGTAGTGATAGGCGAGTGCACCAAATTCCTCTGGCCGCAAGGCCACCTGGGGGTGCAACTCACACGCTGACTCGAGCGTGATCGACATGGAGCGACGCGGGTCTAGTAGACGCCGCACATGCCATCGATGGAGATCTCCTCGATGAGCAGTTCTTCGGTGTGACCTGCCGATTCGGCGGTTGGACGTTCGTCGCGGACTTCTTCTGCGGCGGCAACGGGCGTGTTTTCCATGGGCAAACAGTAGCCCGAGCCAACGGGGTGGCGGCCGACGGTACGGCTCGGCAACAATGGGCGACAGCACGACGTGTGCGTGGCAAGGGGGTCGTATGAAGACGAAAGCCGCAGTGTTGTGGGAGCTGAATGCGCCGTGGAGCATCGAGGACATCGAGCTTGACGCGCCAGGACCAAACGAAGTGCTAGTGAAGTTGGCCGCATCTGGTATGTGCCACTCCGACGAACATCTCGTCACCGGTGACCTGCCTTTCGAGTTGCCGATCATTGGCGGCCATGAAGGAGCTGGCGTGGTGCAGGCAGTCGGTGCGGGAGTCAGTTGGGTGCAGCCGGGCGATCATGTCGTGTTCGGTTTCATTCCATCGTGCGGACGTTGTCCGAGTTGCAGCACCGGTCACCAGAACTTGTGCGACCTCGGACAGTTCCTTGCCACTGGCAAGCAGATTTCGGATCAGACCTCTCGTCACCATGCCAACGGCAAGGACGTCGGCATCATGTGTCTGCTCGGCACGTTCGCGCAGCACACCGTGGTGAACGAGGCCAGTTGCATCAAGATCGACAAGGACGTCCCGCTCGACCGCGCGTGTTTGCTCGGTTGCGGAGTCGTGACGGGCTGGGGCTCCAGTGTGTATGCGGCAGAAGTTGCCCCCGGGGACACGGTCGTCGTGGTGGGCATTGGTGGCATCGGTGCGAACGCCGTACAGGGTGCGCGCCTTGCAGGTGCGAAGCGCATCGTGGCGATCGACCCGATCGAGTTCAAGCGTGAAAAGGCGATGGAATTTGGTGCGACACACACCGCCAACTCGATGACGGAGGCAGTGCCCCTGCTGCAGGAGCTCACTCGCGGAACGATGGCCAACAAGGTGATCATGACGATGGGTGTCGGCAGTGGCCAATTGATCGGCGAGGCGATGGCACTCACCGCCAAGCGTGGTCGCGTGGTCGTCACCAACATCCACCCGGCGCTCGAGTACGGCGCATCAATGAGCATGCTCGATCTCACGCTGATGGAGAAGCAGTTGGTGGGATCGTTGTTCGGATCGGGCAATCCGCGTGCGGACATTCCGAAGCTGCTGGATCTCTACCGCGAGGGTCAGCTCGATCTCGATGGTCTCGTCACCCGCACGTACGCGTTGAAGGACGTGAACGAGGGTTATCGCGCGATGCGCGACGGCGAGAACATCCGCGGTGTGATCACCTTCGACTGATGTCTCTGACTGATCTCGTGGCGCGCGTCGCCCCACTCGTGGTGGGACGGTCTCGTGAGTGCGAATTGGTAGTTGCCGCCTTGATGGCTGATCGACATGTGCTCCTCGAAGGTCCGCCGGGAACGGGAAAGTCGACACTCCTGCGCTCCGTTGCTGGTGCGCTCGGCGTGGGGTTCGTCTTCGTGGAAGGAAACGCCGAACTCACGCCGGCCCGACTGGTGGGAGCTTTCGACCCCTCTCGTGTGCTGGACAAGGGCTATGTGCCCGAAGTCTTCGTGGACGGACCGCTCGTGCAGGCAATGCGCTCAGGTGCGCTTCTGTACGTGGAGGAGATCAATCGCGTTCCTGAGGAAACATTGAATGTCTTGATCACGGTGATGAGCGAGGGCGAAGTGGCTGTTCCTCGTCTGGGCATGGTGCAGGCTGCAAGGGGTTTTGGTCTCGTGGCGGCGATGAATCCGTTCGATGCCGTGGGTACCGCTCGAATCTCGGGAGCCGTGTACGACCGCGTGTGTCGAGTGGCGATGTCTTATCAAAGTGCCGACGAAGAGCGTGACATCGTGGTGCGTGCGATAAAAGGTGTCGATGGCGCACCCAGTGTCGAGTGGGTGACGAAGGCCGTGCAGGCGGTGCGTGCAACTCGTCAACATCAGGATCTGCGAATCGGGTCTTCGGTGCGTGGCGCAATCGATGCTTCACTCGTTGCCGCGAGCCTGGCCAAGGTGCGTTCGACTTCTACATCCGACAGCCGTGTCGGATTGGACGCTGCTCTCGTTGCGTTGAGTGGACGTGTGCGTGTGCGTGAAGGTTCGACGCGCACGAGCGACGAGGTGATCGAAGAGATCTGGGCGTCAACCTTCGCTGAAGGAGACGCAAAAAAAGCGACAGCCCCCGCGGGGGCCAAGGCCTAACCAAAGAAGGATCCGCGGCTGAGCAAGCCGTGGCCAAGGCGAGCAAACGCACCACATCGCGCGACTCGCTGGCCAAACACGAACGCTTCGAACAGATCTCTCCCGAAGTTGGCGAGTTTGATGAATATGCTTTCGAGGAAGCACTTCGTGAAGACGCAGACGAGGCACTTTCGTTGCTTGCAGAGATGACGTCGGCGACTGATCCCGCGTTGCGTGAACTTGCCCGGCGACTTGCCGGGCGGCTCTCGGTTGACCTGTCCCGACGAGCCGGTTCTTCGCGCCGTGGCGTGGGCCGGTTGACCACGCGCAGAATGAGAGACGAGGTCGCCGACATCGACCTGGACGCGAGCATCGAGGCCATCATCGACCGTGAATCGGGAGTTGGCTTGGATACGAGTGAAATCCGTGTGCGCGACTGGGCCAAGCCAACGACGGCGATCTGTCTCGTAGTCGATCGCAGCGGGTCGATGGGTGGCCGACCGTTGGCCACGGCTGCGCTATTTGTCGCAAGCGTTGCTGCTCGACAACCCGACGATTACAGCGTGGTGATGTTCTCTAGTGATGCGGTGGCGGTGAAGTCACAGGAGGCTGCGCTTTCGACCGAGCACGTGATTGGCTCCGTGCTATCACTGCGGGGGCATGGCACTACCGACCTCGCGGGAGCGTTGCGAGCCGCCAACGAACAGTTGACGCGATCGAATGCAACGCGCAAAGTGACGATTTTGTTGTCCGACTGTCGTAGTACGTCAACTGACGGAACAGTCGAGATGGCGACAGCTCTAGATGAACTGTTTGTGGTTGCACCTGAAGGTGACCATGACGAGGCTCGACGATTCGCCGAGCAAGTGGGGGCGAGATTTGCCACTATCGATGGCCCGAGTGACGTGCCGCGCGCGTTCGCGCAATTGATCGACTAGCGACAGGAAGGATCGTTCGGCGGTACGACGCCAAGCGTGTTCTGTTCGGGTGCAACTACTGGAACGGTTGATTCAGTGGTGGCATCGGTGCCGGCTGTGGCCACCCGCACATAGCCGATACCTGCATGGCGTGGTGCGGCGCCCTCGTCACTTGCTTCTTGTGGCGTGCCGAAACTGGCCTTGCCTTGGAAGAGCGCAAGAACCTCGCGCATGGTGTCGTTTTGCAATCGGGGAACGAGCACGGCCTGATCACCGATCATCTGACCGGAAGCTTCGATCGTGTACGACGGAATGCCGCTCGTATTGAGGCCACGCATTGCCTGAGCCAACTGCAGCATGCGAATGGGGGTGAGGTCTTCGTCGGTGATCACATTCTTCAGACCCGCGTTCAACAGATCGTTGGCGACACGTGGGCTTCCTGACCCCTTGTCGAGTGCTCGCTGCATGGTTCGACGAATGAAGTCCTGCTGGCGAGAAATGCGCCCAAGATCACCCGTTCCGTCGGTTTGCCACTCGCCCTTCTCAGGGTCGAAGTATTGGTATCCCGAACGTGAGCGGACATAGGCGAGTGCATGTTCTCCGGAGAACTCGAAGCACGAGGCACCGGGAACGTAGAGCCCGGTCTTCTTGTCGCGCGTTTCGAAGGAGAACGGAATCTTGACGCCACCCACCGCTTCGACGATGTCCTTGAATGCACAGAAGTCGATGTTCACGTAGTGATCGACTTCGATGCCGAAGTTTTGATAGATCGTGTCGACGAGGCGATTCGGGTTTTTGCGTTCGAATGCCGTGTTAATGCGATTCTCACGAGTCGAGCCAGCGATCTTCACCCACAGGTCGCGCGGAAAGGAAAGGAACGCCGCCTGGTTCTCTTTGGGACTTACCCGAATGATCATGATCGTGTCGCTGCGCTCGCCAAATGCCGAACGATCGCCGAACGCGCCTGCGTACGGGGAGTCAGGGTCGATGCAGCCGCCGTTGTCCGAGCCTGTAATGAGGAAGTTCTTGGCCTCGAGGTCGCCTTCGGTGAAGTTCCACTCTTCAGCGGGATCGATTTGCGCCTCTTCGACGGCACTCACCGACTCATCACGATTGAGCGAGACCACCTGGCGTGTACCGAGGCGTTGGCCGGCCCACAACAAGCCAATTCCGACGACAAGCAGAGCCACCACGATCAAAATGTTGAAGACGAGAACCGCGTAATGCGAGCGCGGTCTGTCGTGACGGGGCATGCGCAAAGGGTACTCGTGGGGTTTCAGGCCGATTGTTCGGGAGGCGCCAAACGGACCGTCGTCACGGGACGTTCACCTTGTGCCGAACCGAATTCGAGTGCTGCGATGGCGCCCGCATTCAGCAAATCGTCCATTGCGCTTTCGATCAGTACTCGGTGTTCGTCCATGGCGTTGACGAGTACATGTTCCACTGCTGCTCGTTGGGAGACTTTTGCTTCGGTCTTGGTTCGACGGACGGTGGCGAGCACTTCGCAGACGACATCGAGCAGTGACTCTGCATTCGACATGGGTGCGACCAGATCGAGGATCGACTCGCTCGTTGGCCACTGCGCACGGTGGATGCTCGCTTCTTGCCACCATCCCCACACCTCTTCGGTGGCGAATGGAATGTGCGGTGCGAAGAGTCGTTGCATGACCGACAGCGCGTGGGCAAGTGCAGCCTTGGCAGACGATGCGCCTTCGCCGTACGCGCGAGTCTTCACCAATTCCACGTAGTCGTCGCAGAACCACCAGAAGAACGATTCGGTGCGTTCGAGGGCGCGCGCATAGTCGAACGATTCGAACGCGGCAGTGCAATCGCGAACGACGGCAGCGAGTCGATGCAACATCGCCACATCGAGAGGATGTGTCGGAACGCCATTCTCGGTGCCGATGCCAAGTACAAACTTGCTGACGTTCAACAATTTGGTGGCGAGTTTGCGACCGACCTTCATTTGGTCTTCGCTGAACGCCGTATCGACACCTGGTCGCGCGTTGGCTGCCCAGTAACGCACCGCATCACTGCCGTATTGATCAAACAGATCAATTGGCGTGACCACGTTGCCCTTCGACTTGGACATCTTCTTGCGATCGGGATCGAGGATCCATCCGGAAAGCGCGGCGTTGCGCCAAGGAGTTACACCATGTTCGAAATGAGAACGAACCACCGTCGAGAACAGCCACGTGCGGATGATGTCGTGACCTTGTGGGCGCAGGTCCATCGGGAACACGTTGGAAAACATTGGATCGTTCTCTACCCACTTGGAAGCGATCTGTGGTGTGAGCGACGAGGTGGCCCACGTATCCATCACGTCCGGATCGCCAATGAAGCCATTCGGCTTGCCGCGCTGTGACTCGTCCATTCCTTTCGGTGAATCACTTGATGGATCAATCGGTAGCGACGCCTCGTCGGGAACGAGCGGAGAGTCGAAGTCAGGCTGACCTGAGGCGTCGAGTCGGTACCACAGCGGAATTGGTACGCCGAAGTAGCGCTGACGACTGATCAGCCAGTCACCGTTCAGTCCACCCACCCAGTTGGTGTAGCGGTGCTGCATGAAGTCGGGATGCCAGGCCATCTCATCGCCACGCTTGGTGAGCGCGGTTCGCAAATCAGCATCGCGACCACCGTTGCGGATGTACCACTGTCTGCTCGTGACGATCTCGAGAGGGCGATCGCCCTTTTCGAAGAACTTCACCGGGTGGGTGATGGCACGTGGCTCGGCCTGCAAGTCGCCACTCTCCCGGAGCATGTCGACGATTGCCGCTTGAGCCTGCTTCACCGTCTTGCCGGCGAGCTTGGCGTAGTTCTCCTTGCCACGCGAAGAATCGATGCCATCGGGCGCGTCCTCGAGAATGCGTCCGTTGCGACCGATG
Source organism: Ilumatobacteraceae bacterium (assembly GCA_017856375.1). Taxonomy (GTDB): domain Bacteria; phylum Actinomycetota; class Acidimicrobiia; order Acidimicrobiales; family Ilumatobacteraceae; genus UBA3006. The sequence continues at coordinate 23,076 of JAFMFC010000014.1, forward strand.
ATCGCGCGTGTGGGAAGGTTCAACTCGCGCCACCACAACACGTCGGTGAGATCGCCGAACGTGCAGATCATGGCGATGCCGGTGCCCTTGTCGATCTGGGCAAGTTCGTGTGCGCGAATAGGGACTTCGACGTCGAACAATGGTGAGCGCACGGTGGTGCCAAAGAGCGGCTTGTAGCGGTCATCGTCAGGGTGAGCGACGAGCGCCACGCACGCGGGGATCAACTCCGGTCGAGTGGTGGAGATGACGATGTTGCCGCTGCCGTCCGTGCGGGTGAATGCAACATCGTGATACGCGCCGGGACGCTCGCGGTCCTCGAGTTCGGCTTGCGCTACTGCGGTGCCGAAGTCGACGTCCCAGAGAGTCGGTGCTTCCTGCGCGTATGCCTCACCTCGGGCGAGGTTGCGCAGGAAGGCGGCTTGCGACGTCTTGCGTGCGTGATCGCTGATGGTGGTGTAGAGCAAACTCCAGTCCACGGATAGTCCGAGACGGCGAAACAAGTTCTCAAAGACCTTCTCGTCTTCGTGAGTCAGCTCCTCGCACAAGGCGATGAAGTTCGGTCGGGAGATTGCCACCGCGCGGTGGTCCTTCGGAACGTCGCCGCGGAAAGGCGGCTTGAAGGAGGAGTCGTAGGGAACCGACGGGTCGCAGGTGACGCCGTAGTAGTTCTGCACACGCCGTTCGGTGGGAAGTCCGTTGTCGTCCCAACCCATTGGGTAGAACACAGCCTTGCCCCGCATGCGCCAGAAGCGGGCGAGTGTGTCGGTGTGGGTGTAGGAGAACACATGGCCCATGTGCAGCGAGCCGCTCACCGTGGGTGGAGGGGTGTCGATTGCGAAGACGTTGTCGCGTTGCACGGAGCGATCGAACGAATAGATCGAATTGCGATCCCACTCTTCGATGAATCGTGTCTCGAGTCCCTCGAGTGTCGGCTTCTCGGGCGCGCTCATCGTCGCACAACGGTAGTGGGATGCGCTCGGGATGCCATGTAGATCGGGCTCTAGGCTTGCTGCGTGCTGAACCTGTACGACACCGCAACCCGACAGGTTCGTGAAGTGCACTTGCGCGAGCCGGGAAAGATCGGCATCTACCTCTGTGGCCCAACCGTGTACGGCCCGCCGCACCTCGGGCACGGCCGAGCCACGCTCGTCTACGACATTCTTCGTCGCTACCTCACGTATCGGGGCATTGAGGTTCGGCTGGTGTCGAACATCACCGACATTGACGACAAGATCATCGATCGGGCTGCACGCGAGAACCGTCCGTGGACCGACATCACCCACAAATGCGAATCGGTGTGGTTCGAGGCGATGGGCAAGATCGGTGTGCAGCGCCCGACGGACGTGCCGCATGCCACTGAATATGTGGTGCAGATGGTGGCGATGGTGGAGAAATTGATCGGTCGCAATGCCGCTTATGTCACCGACGATGGCGTGTATCTGGATGTTTCGTCGGTTCCGGATTACGGATTGCTTGCTCATCAGAGTCTCGAGGAGATGCAAAGCGGTGGTGGCGACCGGGAAGTGTTCGGCGCGGCGAACAAGCGCAATGCGGCCGACTTCGCATTGTGGAAGTTCTCCAAGCCGGGCGAGCCGTCGTGGCCGTCACCCTGGGGTGATGGCCGTCCTGGTTGGCACAGCGAGTGCGTGGTGATGAGCCTCGAGTTGCTCGGTGAAGGTTTCGACTTGCACTGTGGTGGAGCCGACTTGCGGTTCCCGCATCACGAGAACGAGCGCGCTCAAGCGGTGGCGCTCGGCAAGAAATTCGCCGGCCATTGGATGCACAACGGCTTCGTCGTCGATCTTGAAGGCGAGAAGATGTCGAAGAGTCTCGGCAACGTGCTGAATTTGTTGGACTTGATCGAGCAATACGACCCGCGCGCGTACCGGATGCTGTTGCTGCAGACGCACTACCGCTCGCCGGTTCGAGTCGGTCAGGACAACATCGACGCTGCGGTGAAGTCGATCGCCGGCCTCGATGGCTTTGCAGTCCGAGCAGCGGAACTGGGTGCGAGTGCGAGTGACGCCGAGGTGATCACGAAGTTCACCACGGTGATGGACGACGACCTCGACACGCCGCAGGCGATCGCACTCGTATTCGACACCGTACGTCGCGCGAACACGGCGATGGACAAGGGCGAGAACGCACTGGCCGCTTCGCTTGCAAGCGCGGTGTTCGAGATGTGCACCGCAATGGGCCTCGAATTGAAGACATCAACTGATGTCGATGCGGAGGCAACCGAGATGGCGCAGCAGCTCGATGCCGCGCGTGCCTCCAAGAATTTCTCCGAAGCAGATCGATTGCGCGGCGAGTTGCAGTCGCGCGGTTACGTGGTCGAAACGACGAAGGATGGCACGCGAGTTCGTCGCGCTTGATCGATGAGTACCCAGGAGAAGCGCACGAAAGAGCCGTTGCCGCGCGGGTTCTGGATCGTCTGGTCGACCGTTGCTTTGGACATGGTGGGCTTCGGAATCGTGGTCCCGATCCTCGGTCGCTACGCGGATCGATTCGGGGCCAGCGGCCTCGAGGTGGGCTTGTTGTTCGCCTCGTTCTCGATCGCTCAGTTGATCTTTTCGCCGATCCTTGGCCGATGGTCGGACCGTGTCGGGCGCAAACCGGTGCTCGTCATCTCGCTTTTCGGAAGTGCGTTCGGCAGTTTGATCCTCGCATTCGCCGGTTCGTTGCCTGTGCTGTTCTTGGGGCGAATCATCG
>JAFMFC010000080.1 GCA_017856375.1 Ilumatobacteraceae bacterium
ATGCCGACGACATCGTGGATGACCTGGGACCAGTTCCCACCGCTGAGCGCGCAACTGCGTTGGCAAGCTTCGGGGAGCGCTTCTTTCGCGACCTTGCCGCGGGTTCGTCAGAGGACCCCGTGCTGAAAGCCGTAGTCAACACGGTGCAACACCTGCAGATTGATCCGGACTGCTTTCGACGATTCCTACGCAGCATGACCATGGACTTGACGGTGGAGAAGTACGAGACGTGGGCCGACTTGCTCGACTACATGGACGGCTCTGCTGCAGTGATTGGCGAAATGATGTTGCCCGTGCTGGAACCGATGCACCCCGAGGCACTGCCCCATGCTCGCGACCTGGGAAATGCCTTTCAATTGACCAACTTCTTGCGAGACGTGAACGAAGATCTGGATCGTGGCCGTGTGTACATCCCGCAAGAGGACGTGCAGAGGTTTGGCGTTCGGTTGGAGGAGCGCCGCTGTACGCCCGAATTCGTTGAATTGATGAAGTTTGAGATCGCCCGGTGCAGAGAGTTGTACGAATCGGCCGACAAGGGTTTGGCCATGTTGCCGAACCGTTCACGCAAGGCGATCACTGCGGCGCGAAGGTTGTATTCGCGGATTCTCGACAAGATCGAGGAGCGCAACTACGACGTGTTCAGTGGAAGAGCCAGCGTGTCGACTGCGAGCAAGGCCGTGATGGTGATGCGGATGCTGCTCCCCTCTCGATGACCATCAACAAATCGTTCCCTTCAGCACAACGCGTTTGTGCAGCCGTGACGATCGCAGCCATGATCGCCACGCCGTTGTATGAACGGTCGAGTGACGAACGCGTGGTGTTGACACACCTCGTTATTGGCGGCATGTTTGCGCTGTCTGTTCTCGTTGTTCGGGCTGCCTGGGGTATTGGGCGCGCAGTCTTCGCCGCTTTTGCAGTGGTGGGTTTCACGTGGTTGCTCGAAGTGGTGGGCTCCAAGACGGGTTTCCCGTTTGGGTCATATGGCTACTCGTCGTTATTGCGGCCGCAATTGGCCGGCGTGCCGCTGGTGGTGCCTTTCGCGTGGCTGGCCATGGCTGTTCCCGCTCGTGAGGTTGCGCGTGTGCTCGGCCTTCGGACCGTGTGGCAGAGAGTCCTCGTTGGCTCAATGGCTCTCACTGCGTGGGACGTATTTCTGGACCCGCAAATGGTGGCCGAGGGGTATTGGCGATGGGCGGTCGACGGTTGGTACCGAGGAATACCGCTGACCAACTACGTGGGCTGGTTGATTGGTGGCGCGGTCGTGATGACGATTCTCGAGTTCGTCCTGCCCCATCGCGACAGTCCGCTCAATGCGACACCCGTCGTGCACTATGCGGTGGTGGGTGTGATGGAGACGGTGGCGTTTGCGATCTTCTTTGATGATCTCGTTGTTGCTGTGGCAGGGGCAGCGGCGATGTTGCCGATTTCCGTGGTGGCGCTCTCCCGACTGCGAAGGACGATGAATGTCTGACGTAGTGGTGATCGGTGGTGGCGTCGGTGGACTGATGGCCGCCATTCGATTGCAATGCACTGACCACGATGTGGTGGTGCTGGAGCGACTGCCTGAGTTCGGCGGGAAACTCGCCACGTATTCGCGCGATGGCTACCACTTTGAAATTGGGCCATCGCTCCTCACGTGGCCGAAGGTGATCGATGACGTCTTTCGTCTCGCCGGCACCTCGCTTGAACGTGAGGTGAAGCTGGTGCGCTTGGCGCAGCCATTCCGTTACTTCTGGCCCGGCAGTGGCACCGCAACGTTCTACGACGATCCGGTTGCCACTGCTCAATCGCTCGACGGTATGAGCCCCGGCTCTGGCGACGAATACCTGAAGTTTCTCCGGCATTCTCGAAAGATTTGGGAGGTGAGTGAGCGCACCTTCTTTGCCGGCCCGATGACGGGGGTGCTCTCGCTTCTCCGCCGGATGCGTTCGCCCCGCGACTTCATGCTCATCGACGCATTTCGCACGCTTTGGAAAGCTTCGCGGAAGCACTTCAGTGATCCTCGACTTCGTCAGTGGCTGGGTCGCTACGCGACGTACAGCGGCTCTTCGCCGTTTGAATCCCCCGCCACGCTCTCCTGCATTCCTGCACTGGAGGCCGATCAAGGATCGTGGTACGTAGAAGGTGGTCTGGGTGCGTTGCGCGATGCGATCGTCGCGGTTGCTCAACGCGTTGGTGTGCAGATGTTGCCGAACACGGAGGTGACGGGAGTGGTCACCAGGCGTGGGCGAGTGACTGGTGTTCGCACTGCACAAGGTGCTGAATTCGCCGCCGAGATCGTGTTGGCAAATGTCGATGCCGAACACCTGTATCGCGACCTACTCCCCCAGTCACGCAGATTGAAGAAGGTTCGCAAGGCGGGACGCTCGACGAGTGGAATCGTCGTGCTGGTGGGTGCCCGAGGAAAGACCGAAGGCATCGCACATCACAACGTGTGGTTCTCGAAGGACTACAAACGCGAATTCGACGAGATGAAGCGAGGATCGCTGCCTGAGGAACAGACGATCTACGCCTGCGTATCGGCCGTGACCGACTCCAGTCAGGCGCCAACGAACAGCGAGAATTGGTTTCTCCTCGTGAATGTGCCTGCAGGCCTTGAAGTGGACGACGAATTCACCAATCGACTACTCAATGACCTGGCACGCAGAGGACCTGATTTGCGCGGTCGTGCCGAGTTCGTCGAGATGCTCTCCCCCAAGGATTTCGAAACGCGTTACCGGTCATCTGGTGGTGCGATCTATGGCACCTCTTCGAATGGCATGCGCGCAGCGTTCCGCCGGCCGGTGAACGTTGGACCCGTCAAGGGCTTGTACTTGGTTGGCGGATCGAGTCATCCAGGCGGAGGTCTGCCCATGGTGACGACGAGCGCGCGTATCGTGAGCGAACTGATCTCGACGCGCTGAAAACCTGATCGTCAAGGTAGGGTTTCGCGCATGTCAGTAACTGTTCGCATCCCCACCACCCTCCGCCCTCTTTCCGGCGGTGCTTCCACCGTGCAAGTTGAAGGATCGACCCTTGTCGAAGTGTTGTCAGCGCTGAACAGCGCGCACCCCGGTTTCGCGGATCGTCTCTTCGATCAGGAAGGCAAGTTGCACAAGTTCGTCAACATCTTCGTTGCCGATGACGACGTGCGTTACCTGGACGGACTCAACACCAAAGTGCCGTCGGGGGAAACGGTGTCGATCATCCCTGCCGTCGCCGGAGGCTGATCGGCTCGGTCCATTCGCTTCCAGCGGTACAAGTTGGAGACGTGGGTAGTGATGTAGATGAGGCTCATGGCGGTGAAGCCGGGCTTGTCGAACACGATGCTGTAGGCGAACCACGGCAGTGAGCTCGCCAACACCAAGGCCCAGCCCCACCACTTACGGGCGCCAACGAGCCACAGTCCGCTGATGGCAATCAACTCGAAGCCCACGAGCATCCAGGTCCAGGTGTTCTCACTCATGCCGATCAGGATGGCAGTACCCATGCCGCGGAAACAGAAGAATTTCGGCCAGAATGGGGCACATGGCTGATGAATCCTCGGTAGTAGATGCTCTAGACCGTGAAATCCTCGGAATTCTGCAAATGGACGGGAGAATCTCCTGGCAGATGCTGGGGGATCGGGTGGGGCTCTCGGCCAATGCGGTGGCGGAACGTGTTCGGAGGCTGATTCGCACCGGCGTGATCAAGGGTTTTCGGGCCGAAGTGAACCAGGAGGCCTTGGGGCGCTCGCTCGAGGCGATTATTCATGTGCGGATGCCCCATACCCAGGGTTTCGACGATGCCGTGATGAAACGGGACGACGTGCTGTGGGCTGCGCATGTAACGGGGGAATCGGACGTGACGGTGGCGGTGGCTTGCGCAGGAACCTCCGGGCTTGACCATTTCCTTAAGTGGTTGCAGCGAGAGGGAGCCACGGAAACCCGTACGGACGTGGTGCTGAACAAGATCCGCTAGGGCACGACTGAGCACTTTTAGCACTCCCGACGGTAGAGTGCTAACGCCCTGAGGGGCGCCGAAACGGCTCTCAGGCACCCGAAATCTTGTTGTCACGGAGGTGTGAAATGTCCAAGATCATTGCGTTTGACGAAGAAGCCCGCCGCGGTCTGGAAAACGGCATGAACAAGTTGGCCGATGCGGTGCGAGTGACCCTCGGGCCAAAGGGCCGCAACGTGGTGCTCGACAAGAAATGGGGTGCACCCACGATCACCAATGACGGTGTGTCGATTGCCAAGGATATCGAACTTGAAGACCCTTTCGAGCGCATCGGCGCAGAGCTGGTGAAGGAAGTCGCAAAGAAGACCGACGACGTTGCCGGCGACGGCACCACCACTGCAACCGTGCTCGCTTGGAGCATGGTGCGCGAAGGTTTGCGCAACGTGGCAGCCGGTGCGAACCCGATGGGCGTGAAGCGGGGAATCGAGGCTGCTGTGGCAAGTGCGGTCGAGTCGATTCGTTCGCTAGCCAAAGAGGTGGACTCGAAGGAACAGATTGCCCAGGTGGCGGCGATCTCCGCAGCCGACCCGGAGATCGGTCAGATGATTTCAGAGGCCATTGACAAGGTGGGCAAGGACGGCGTGATCACCGTCGAGGAGAGCCAGACCTTCGGCATGGAGATGGATCTCGTCGAAGGTATGCGTTTCGACAAGGGCTACATCTCGCCGTACTTCGTGACCGATGCAGACCGTATGGAGGCTGTGATCGAAGACGCGCTCTTGTTGCTCGTGAGCGGCAAGATCACCGCGGTACGTGATCTCGTCCCCGTGCTCGAAAAGGTGATGCAGACCGGCAAACAAGTTGTGATCATCGCCGAGGACTTGGAAGGCGAGGCACTTGCCACGCTGGTGGTGAACAAGATTCGCGGCACGTTCAAGAGCGTTGCCGTGAAGGCACCGGGCTTCGGCGATCGCCGTAAGGCCATGTTGCAGGACATCGCGATTCTCACCGGTGGTCAAGTGATCAGTGAAGAGGTGGGTCTGAAGTTGGAGAACACCTCGCTTGACCTGCTCGGCCGTGCCAAGAAAGTGGTGGTCACGAAGGACGAGACCACGATCATCGAAGGCGCCGGCAGCGACGCCGACATCAAGGGTCGAATCGCCCAGATCAAGACCGAGATCGAGAACACTGACAGCGACTACGACCGCGAGAAGTTGCAGGAGCGTCTCGCCAAGTTGTCGGGCGGCGTAGCCGTGTTGAAGGTTGGCGCGGCCACCGAGGTGGAGCTGAAGGAGAAGAAGCACCGCATCGAGGACGCAGTGAGCACCACGAAGGCTGCCATCGAAGAGGGTGTCGTTCCTGGTGGCGGCGTGGCGTTGCTCCGCTCGCAGGCCGCGGTACTGAAGACCGCCGAGTCGCTTAAGGGTGACGAAGCCACCGGCGCGAAGATGGTGGCTCGTGCGCTTGAAGGCCCGATCAAGCAGATCGCTGAAAATGCGGGACTCGAAGGTGGAGTCGTGGTGGAGAAGGTGCGCAGCATGAAGGGCAGCGAGGGTTTGAACGCCGCAACCGGCGAGTACGAAGACCTCGTGAAGATTGGTGTGATCGACGCGGCCAAGGTGACGCGCTCTGCATTGCAGAATGCGGCATCAATCGCGGCTCTCTTCCTCACGACCGAGGCGGTCATCGCCGACAAGCCCGAAGAGAATGCTCCGGCGATGCCGGGCGGCGGCATGGAGGACTTCTAATCCTCGGTCTCGTAACCGTTCAATCCGCTCGAGGGCGCGACAAGGATCTGGAGATCCTGAGTCGCGCCCTTGGCGCATCTGGCATTGAACATCAAATCATCGATTGGGACGACCAGAGCATCGAGTGGTCGTCGTTCGATGCTGTCGTCATTCGCAGTACCTGGGATTACCACCGTCGACCGCAGGAATTTCGCGACTGGCTCACTCGAGTTTCGTTGAAAACGGCGCTGCACAACGCACCAGAAATCGTGCGGTGGAACATGGACAAGCGCTATCTGCGCGACGTTGAATTGGCGGGACTTCCCGTCATCCCGACGACTTTCGTCGAATCCACAAGTGACCTCGACGAAGTTCGTTTCGGTCCGGACGTGATGGTGAAGCCGACGATCAGCGCTGGCTCCAACGACACGGAGCGGTTCATCGATGATGCCGATGCGGCCCGTGAGTTTGCAGAGAAGATCTTGAACTCAGGTAGGGCGGCCATGGTGCAGCCATATGAATCATCGATTGATGAAATGGGGGAGACCGGCCTCCTGTACTTCGCCGGAGAGTTCAGCCATGCATTTCGCAAGGGCGCCATTTTTAGTGATGGCAATGCGACGCACAATGGCTTGTACGTGGAAGAAGAGATCGGTCCGCGCCAACCCTCAAACGCTGAGTTGCGGCTGGGTACTCAGGTGATGGAGTTCGTGAAGTCGCGCTTCGGGGCTGTGCCGCTCTATGCCCGTGTAGACATGGTGAGCTCACCCAGTGGATCGGCGTCGATCATGGAAGTCGAGCTGATCGA
>JAFMFC010000081.1 GCA_017856375.1 Ilumatobacteraceae bacterium
CGGATGCCCGAGAATCAGGTCAGGTCCGGAAGGAAGCAGCCTTCATCGGTCGCATTCGTGTGCCGCAGATCGCCTGGCCGTCACTTCAGTCGGCGAAGCGTTTTGGCTCTTTCACTTAGTTTCGCAACACCCCACGCTTCAGTCATCTCGGCAAATCGGTCAGTTGGGCCTGCCCACTTCCAATCGTCAACGCTGCCGACGTTGACAGTGTCCACGAGCGTTGCAAGAATGCGGAACAGTTCCACGTCGGTGCGGCCCTCGCGCAACGCCGTGGCAAGTTTTTCTGCCCCGCGTACTTTGATGCCATCTACAAGCCACTGCTCATGATGCTCGGGTATCGACATCACGTCGCCGTACTTCGCCAGCAAGGTCGCGGCACTCTTGGCGCCCCACCCCGGCAGACCAGGAAAGCCATCGGCCGTATCGCCGACGAGCGCTAGGTAATCAACGATTGAATCGGGTCCGACGCCGAACTTGGATCGCACGACAGTTTCGTCAATCACCGTGCCGCTGCGACGATCGACCTGCACCACTCGTCGACCGCTTACACACTGCCCCAAGTCTTTGTCGGGCGTGAGCAATCTCACTTGGTGCACTCGGCGGTCTTCGCATGCCACACGCACAGCCGATGCCAATGCATCGTCGGCTTCGAATTCCTCCATTGCCCATACTGTGATGCCCATCGCGCGTAGTGCTTCTTCGAGCTGCGGAATCTGACGCAGGATTTCTGGCTCCATGCCTTCGCTCGTCTTGTATCCGGCCCATAAGTCGTTACGAAAACTCTCAATGACATGATCGGTGGCAACTCCGATGTGTGTCGCCCCGTCTTCAATCAGTTGCAGAGTGCTGGAGAGCACACCGATGACTCCGGCGTTCTCACGTTCTTCGGTGTGTCGGCCGAGTTGCCCATAAAACTGCCGATACAACTCGTACGTGCCGTCGACGAGATGAATTATCACGGAGGTGAACCTAGGCGCTTGCCACAAGAACGAGCCATGCCGCACCGAGGAGGTGCGGCCCAAAGGCAATCTGGCGATTTTTTCGCCACTTCCATCGTGTCACAACTTGGAGTGCACCTGTAGTCGTTGCAATTATCTGCCACGCGAGAACATTGATAGCACCAAGTGCGCCGACCGCAAGTGAGAGCGGCATAACGATCAAGACGTCTCCGAATCCAATTGATCGAGACGAGAAGACGTGCACGAGTAAGTAGGCCCCTGCGACTCCGACTGCGGAGAGCGCGGCCAATGTGCTTATGGCGGACTCGTCCGATGTGATTCGATTCGCAACAAGAATTGTTCCGACAGCACCCAGCGCTGCAAGCGTTGCCGAACGCGAAAGTCGATGCGTCACAGCGTCGAGCGGCGCCTGTACCAACATCAAAGAAGCAGTGACGAGTAGCAATGCCGTATCCACCAAGTCAGCGTGGGTGGAGATACGGCTGGCGGTAACTACACCAACTGACGCCGCAGCGCCATACCACCACCAGGTGAAATGACGCCTGGTGGTGCCGAGATCCACCGACACACGCGTCATGATTCTTTGCGACAGTCGAATGTGAAGCACCGAGACAACGATTCCCAGACCCATCCATACCGCGATCGGCACGGATTATTCCTCAACGAGCTCGATCAGTGTTCCGAACGATCCCTTTGGGTGAATGAAAGCAACGGTGGTGCCACGCGACCCGGGACGCGGTTCTTTGTCGATCGGCGTGGCACCAGCAGCGACCATGGCAGCAAGTGTCGCTTTGCAGTCGGCAACTCTGTAGCCCACGTGGTGCAGCCCTTCGCCTCTCTTCTCAATTGCCTTGGCAACTGGAGAATCGGGGCGAGTCGGCGTGAGCAGTTGAATATAACTCTCGGCAACCTTGAGCAGCACTTCTTCCACGCCGTCACGCTCCACGACTTCGCGGTGGTCGATGGTGGCGCCAAATGCCCGCTGGTAGTAGTCGACCGCGGCCGCCAAGTCGCGGACGGCGATTGCTATGTGGTCAATCTCGGTGAGCATCATCGACGGAATCTCCTCAAGCGCACTTCTCCGACTTGCGAACGAAGTTCGACATCGGTTACCCCATCGCCTTCGTTCTGCGCAAGGCATAGTACGCCGATTTTTCCTTCGTGCATGTTCCGATGAACTTGGTATGCAGCTTCACCGACCTGGTCAAGGGCGAAGGTTTGAGAAAGAACCGGATCAATCATGCCCTTTGCGATCAGTCGGTTTGCTGCGTACGCTTCGCGATAGTTGGCAAAGTGTGAGCCAACTAATCGCTTGAGTCGCATCCAGAAGAACCTATTGTCAAACTCCATCATGTAGCCACTCGTGGCAGCACAAGTGACGACGGTGCCGCCTTTCTTCGCCACATACATCGATGCGCCGAAGGTCGAGCGGCCTGGGTGCTCGAACACAATGTCTGGGTCTTCGCCGACCAGCGAACGAATGTCGCCGCCGAACCGACGCCACTCCGCCTCATTGTGAGTGTCATCATCGTCCCAGAACTCATAGCCCGCCTTCGAACGGTCAATGACAGCTTCGCAACCCATGTCCTTGAGAATGCGTGCTTTGTCTGGTGAACTCACCACACCTACCGGGATGCCACCTCCGTTCAGCACGTACTGCACCGCATAGGCACCTATGCCCCCGGTCGCACCCCAGATCAGCACGACGTCACCCTGCTTCATGCGAGCACCGTTCTCTGAAACGAGCATGCGATAGCTAGTGCTGTTGCACAGCGCATTGACCGCCGACTCTTCCCATGACAGATGGGCAGGCTTGGGCATAAGTTGATTCGCTTTCACCACAGTGAGATCTGCCAACCCGCCAAAGTTGGTTTCATAGCCCCAGATGCGCTGGTTGGCGCCAAGCATCGAGTCGTCGTGTGCACTCGGGTCTTGGTCATCGACATGGTTGCAGTGGATGGTCACACGGTCTCCGGGTTTCCAGTTGCGCACGGCGGATCCCACCCGCAGAACAACACCGCAGCCATCGCTGCCAACCACGTGATATGGCAAGTCGTGCCGTTTTGACCATGCGCTCTCGCGGGCAAACCTCGTGAGTGATGTGAATGTGCTCACTGGCTCGAACACTGAGCTCCACACCGTGTTGAAGTTGATACTGCTCGCCATCACCGCTACGAGCGCTTCGTCATGGGCGATCTCGGGTACCGGCACTTCACGTAGCTTGAGGCTCTTGCGGGGGTCTTTGTCTCGCGACGGCACATCTGCGAACATCCCCGCGTCAACCTTCTCGATCACCGCGGCTCTGTAGGCATCGGGCAGTGGAATATTCGCGAGTTGCTCGCCTGTGGCACCGTTGTTTATTGCGTCAAGAATGTGGCGCACGGATAGAACCTACCGATACTTCGAGGACCAAGGGATAGCCGAGAACTACTGTGGCGATGGGAGGTCAGCATGCCGGGTTCGTACATCGTTGCCGGTGCCCGCACACCGATTGGCAAGATGAGTGGACTGCTCTCCGAATTCGGGGCAGCCGACCTGGGGGGCATTGCCATCACCGAAGCCTTGCGGCGTGCAGGCGTGCAACCGCAAGAGGTGCAGCATGTGATTGTCGGACAAGTACTGATGGCCGGACAGGGCCAGGTGCCAGCACGGCAGGCCGCGGTCAAAGCAGGTATTCCGATGAACGTGCCGAGTGTGAACATCAACAAGGTGTGCCTCTCGGGCTTGAACGCCATCTACTTGGCCGACCAAATGGTGTCGAGTGGTGAAGCCGACATCGTGGTGGCAGCGGGAATGGAGTCAATGACCAACGCGCCGTACATCGCTTCTGGTGCTCGCGGGGGTTTTCGATACGGAAACACAGAATTAGCCGACGCAGTCATCAAGGACGGTCTCTGGTGCGCGTTTGACGCCTGCCTGATGGGCCTCAGCACCGAGCGCTATGCGGCAGGCGGCATCTCGCGCGAAGACCAAGATCGTGTAGCCATGCAGAGCCACACGAGAGCTGCTGCTGCGATTGCTGCTGGCCGGCTCGCAGACGAGATCGTCACCGTTAACGTGCCGCAACGAAAAGGGAATCCGATCGTCATGAAGGATGACGAGGGCGTGCGGTCAGCGACAACGATGGAGTCGCTCGGCAATCTGCGTCCGGCGTTCGACAAGAACGGCACCGTTACCGCAGGCAACGCGAGCCAGATCAGCGACGGTGGCTCGGCAGTCGTGGTGATGTCGAAGCGAGAAGCCGAGCGGCGCAACGTAACTCCGCTCGGCGAGTTCTTGTCGTACGGCATGGTGGCTGGGCCTGACTCTGCCTCGCTTCTACATCAGCCAAGCCGGGCGATTACCCAGGCACTCGCCAAAGCAAAGATGGCTCTCGGCCAAGTGTCACTCGTTGAAATCAACGAGGCATTCGCGGCTGTCGGCATTGCATCAATGCGAGAACTTGGCCTCAAAGACGAGATTGTCAACGTAAACGGCGGCGCGATCGCGCTCGGTCATCCCATTGGAATGAGCGGTAATCGACTGGCTCTCACGCTGCTTTATGAATTGCGACGTCGCGGTGGCGGAGTCGGTGCTGCCGCTCTCTGCGGCGGGGGTGGCCAGGGCGACGCGCTCGTCGTTCGTACGGTGAACTAAGACCTATTCCCCGACTTCGCGTCGGCCAGTCAACGCTCTTCCGAGGGTGACCTCGTCCGCGTATTCCAAGTCACCACCCACGGGCAAACCCATTGCCAATTGGGTGACCTTCACGCCCAAGGGCTTCAACAATCGCGCGAGATACATGGCGGTGACGTCACCTTCGGTGTTCGGGTTTAGACAGAGGATCACTTCTTTCACCAACTCAGGTTCAAGACGCAGCAACAACTCACGTAACTTCAAGTGTTCAGGCCCGACACCTTCAAGCGGGTTAATTGCACCGAGTAACACGTGGTAGCGCCCTCGAAACTGGCCGGTCTTCTCAAGGGCGACGACATCGCGCGACTCTTCGACGACGCACAGGGTGGTGTTGTCACGACGCTCGTCAGCACAGATGTGGCATACCGGCGACTCCGAGAAGTTAAAGCAACGCTCACAGAACCGAACGGAGTCACGCGCATCGGTGATTGCCTTGGTGAGTCGCATGACTTCATCACGATCGGTCTTGAGCAAGTGAAATGCAATTCGCTGGGCCGACTTTGGTCCAACACCGGGCAACCGTGACAGCGCGTCAATCATCGCTTGCATTGAGCGTGAGTATGCGGACGCCATCGAGGCGGTCTACTTCTTCGTGTCGACGATGCGTGCGCCAGGAAACGACTTGGCAATCTGGTCAACGACCGACTCGGTGGCATCACTATCGCCGTCTTCACCATCGAGATCGCCCTGGTCACCTGCAATCTGATGTGCCGGAGTCAACGGTGTGGTACCGCTCACGGTTGCAGCTTGGCGCGGCGCTGCGACACGCACGTCGAGTGCGATTTGTCGCCCAGCTACAGCAGTGAGCGCGATGCGAACCGGTTCCTGCAATTCAACACACTTCTTTTTGTGCATCTCACTGGGTGCGACAACCACCAACGTGTCGCCCTCAAGGTGAACAACTTCAACCGCCGAATACAAGGCACGAACAGTGGCCTTCAGGGTGCGCACCACGCCGGGCCACGCTGCAACAAGATCGTCGACGGGTCCGACCTGTGGAGACTGATGTGATGCTGAAACCGTCGTTGACGCCGGAGCGGCGCTGAACCGCGAGGTGCGCTCGATTGGTGCCGACGAGGTGGTTACTGACTTACCCGCAGGCGTCGGCGCGGGGCTATTGCTTGCACCCGTAAGCCTGGGCCGCGGAATCGGCCCAGTCACGTCACGTGGTCGCGCGCTACCGGACTCGAGTCGCTCCAAGCGAGCGAGGAGTGACGCAGTGTCATTTGCGACCGTGTTGCTTGCGAGACGAACAAGCGTGACCTCGAGCACTAACCGGGGATCGGGGGCGCGGCGTATATCGAGCAAGGCCTCCCCCAGCACTTCAATGGCACGCACGACAGAAGCGATGCCGTAACGAGCAGTCATGTCAGCGGCAGCTTTGGCGTGCTCTTCCGAGAGTTGTACGAGCTGCGGGGCCATCGACGAAAGGAACATCTCTCGCAGGAACCGCACGATCTGTTCAGTGAACGCTTTGGGGTCGTGCCCACGCTGCATAGCTGCGCCAACCTGCGTGAGCACTGCTGCAGCGTCGTGATTGATGAGCGACTCGATGACGTCTTCAGGGCGAACGTAGACGTCTGCCTCCCCACCACCGGCTGCCACCAACTCGAGTGCCGAGAGCGTGTCACGTGCCGAGCCGCCGCCTTGCTCGACCACTTGGCGTATTGCTTCAGGTGAGACTTCAAGTTGGGCGTCTTTCACGACCCAACGGACATGATCTTCCAGATCCTTGGCCGGCAATAGGCGGAATTGCAGGTGCTGGGTGCGACTGCGGATGGTCTCGCTCACCTTCTGCGGGTCGGTGGTCGCGA